>JBMNNU010000385.1:0-2973 GCA_050942695.1 Chloroflexota bacterium | reverse complement strand
GTTTGGTCGCGATGAGTAAAACCGGCGCACGGTTTTTGACAGATATCTACGAGATTCCCAGACACAAGATCGAGTACATCCCCCACGGGGTCCCAGATACACCTTTCGTCGATCCCAACTATTACAAAGACCAGTTTGGAGTGGAAGGGAAAAAGGTAATTCTCACCTTCGGTTTGCTCTCCCCTAACAAAGGGATCGAGACAGTGATCCAGGCATTGCCGAAGGTGATCGCCGCGCACCCCGATGTGGTCTATCTAGTACTAGGAGCAACTCACCCCCAAGTGAAGAGAGCTCAGGGCGAAGCCTATCGACTACAGCTACAGCAACTCGCAACAAAGCTTGGCGTAGACGATCACGTTGTGTTCCACAATCGTTTCGTAGAGCTAAATGAGCTATCCGAGTTTCTCGGTGCGACAGATCTGTATATCACCCCCTACCGCAACGAGGCTCAGATAGTCTCCGGAACGTTGTCGTACGCTATGAGCAGCGGAAAGGCGGTGATCTCCACCCCATATTGGTACGCCAGCGAGATGTTGGCAGCCGAAAGAGGCCGAATCGTCCCCTTCAACGATCCAGATTCGATGGCCACAGAGATAATCGATCTGCTGACAGACGATATCGAGCGCCACGCCATCCGAAAACGCGCCTACATCTACTGCCGGTCCCATGTGTGGAAAGAGGTTGCCAAACGTTACCTCGAGCTGTTCAGCCGGGTACATCGGGAGCGCCAGGTGGCGCCTCGGCGCACTTACAGAGCGCCCACGGTGAGAGCGACGACAATAGCGCTGCCAGAAATCCGGCTGGACCATCTGGAGCGACTAACCGACGATGTGGGGATTATTCAGCACGCCACCTACTCAGTGCCCGCCCGGGCTCACGGCTACTGCACCGACGATAACGCTAGGGCGCTCATGGTCGCCACTCTCGCGCGGCCTTACTTCCCCAATGGGCAGAGGTTAGATCGCCTAGCTGTTCGCTACCTCAGCTTTCTCCAGCACGCCTTCTGTACTGAAACAGCGGTGTTCCGGAATTTCCTGGGGTACGACCGCCGATGGCTAGAGGAAGAGGGGAGCCAGGACAGCCAGGGTCGAGCTTTGTGGGCTCTGGGAGTGGCGGTAAGCTCATCCGACGACGAGCGGCTCCGAGCCGTGGCAGCGGTCCTGTTCCGCCAGGCGATTCCGACGGCTGAGCGGCTCTCTCCCGCTCGCTCCGTTGCTTTCGCACTTCTGGGGGTGAATTCCTACATGCAGAGACTCCCCGGCGACAGCTCTGCTAAGCGGCTTAGAGAAGTCCTCGCGGAGAGGCTGATGCGAGCTATTACCCCCGATAACGGCGGTAACTGGCGTTGGCCCGATCCGCTGCTTACCTACTCCAACGCCAGCCTACCCCACGCCCTGATGTCGGCCGGGCATCGGCTTGGGCGGCAGAAGATGGTGGAGATCGGGTTGGATATCCTGCGTTGGCTCTTGGCGCTTCAGACCCTGGATGAGCACTTTGTGCCCATTGGTAACGACGGTTGGTGCAGCCGCGACGGTAGTAGAAGGGCGAGGTTCGACCAGCAGCCGATCGAGGCTGATACCACCATAGCTGCATGCATTGAGGCTTTCCGGATCACAGGCGATCGCAAGTGGCTCGCGGACGCATTGCGCTGTTTCAGATGGTTCCTGGGAGACAACGACCTCGGAATACCGGTATACGACGAGGCAACGGGAGCCGGCTTCGACGGCCTAGAGGCAACATGCCTGAACCAGAACCAGGGAGCCGAGTCCACCCTCGCCTGGCTGCACGCATTGATCCAGATGCATGCTCTCCAGGCGGAAGGGCTGCTCGAACTGCCCATCGACTCCACTCGAGAGCAAGATAGCAAGAAGCCGCTCGAAGCAGTTAAGCTCTTCTAATTGAATCGGCTCGTCGATGATGGTAAAATGCAGCCAATTAGGAAATCCTGACCGGGCCGCAGTTCGGCACGGAAGGGAAATCGATGCCACGCCTGAGGAAGAGGGACACCCTGATTCCGAGGATCGAGGACAATAGAGCTTTGGACTATTCTCGGTCTTCACGGGTCCGCTCCAATCGGGGCGGACCTTATTTTTTGCACGCAAGGAGTGGCGCATGGATACACGAATCGCTGTAGTCGCCGTCGTCATCATGGATCGGCAAGCGTCCGCGCCGATGGTCAACCAGATCTTGAGCCAGTACGGGGAGATCATCGTGGGACGCATGGGCATCCCGTACAGGGAGAAAAACCTGTCGGTCATCGCGCTGATCGTCGACGGGTCGACTGACGAACTGGGCGCCATGACCGGGAAGCTGGGGCGGATCCCCGGCGTCCGCGTCAAGACGGCGATGGCTACGTAGTTCCGGAAGGGAGTGGATTACATGAGCAGTGTGAACCACCGATCGAATGCGACGTCTGGGGCAGACAGGACAGAGCCGGGCGAGCGAAACAACCGCGGCAGCTTCATTAACGAACTGGAGATCCAGCAGATTCTGAGCGATGCGAAGAAAGCATCATCAAAATCGGCTATGCAGGTCATACGCAAAGCCCTCGATCTCAAGGGGCTCGCGCCCGACGAGGCCGCGATCCTGCTTCAGAGCGAGGACGCAGATGTGATGCGTAGCCTGTTCGAGGCCGCCGGCACGATCAAGGATCGGATCTACGGAAACCGTTTGGTCTTTTTTGCCCCCCTGTACCTCAGCAGCCACTGCAACAACAACTGCCTCTACTGCGGCTTCCGAAGGGACAACAAGATGGTGGAGCGCAGGCTGCTCGACCAGGATGAGATTGTCGAGCAGGTGCGCATACTCCTCAGGATGGGGCACAAGCGGCTCTTGCTGGAGTGCGGCGAGAGTCCGGGGCGAAGCCCTATCGACTACGTTGTCGAGTCGATAGGCACCGTCTACTCGGTCAGGGAGGGCGGCGCCAATATCCGACGGGTCAACGTCAATATCGCCGCCACAGAGGTTGAGCAC
>JBMNNU010000384.1:0-2975 GCA_050942695.1 Chloroflexota bacterium | reverse complement strand
CGCGCCGCACTCCAATAACAGCTTGACACCCTGCCCCAACAGCCTTAGTATTGCAATAGTGGTCGGTCGCGTTTTTTCACGGTCAACCAAAAGGAACAATCTGGAATATATGGAAACCGATAGTAGCAGCGGAGAACGTACCTTCAGGTACAACCAAATAACACCGGGTGACATTTCCTTCTCTATAGCGGAGGTGACCTCCATGTAGCGCCAGTCGGCCGTTGCCCGCGGATTGGCGAGCAGCGTTAGAGGCCGCCCGACCTTCTAGGAAATGCCACCTCTAATCTGGGAAAGGAGGTGGTTTCTTTATGCTCCTCTTCAGCCAGATCATCGGACGACCTGTCGTCGATGCCAAAGGGACCATTCTTGGGCGGCTTAAGGACCTGATTGCCTCGGGAGGAAGCTTTCCGGCGGTAAAGGCTCTGGTGATCGAGGGAGTAGACCATAGACGCTTCACCGTAGCCTGGGAGCTGGTAACCAAGATAAGCAGGTCCGTGCAGCTCAGTACTACCAAGCGCTACATTGTCTTCTACGACCTCGACGAGGGCGACATCCTGCTCTCCGAGCAGGTGCTTGACCGCCAGCTCACCGACATGCACGGCCATAAGGTGGGCAGAGTAAACGACATCCAACTGGGCAAGACCAACAGCCATTACAGAGTTCTTGCGTTGGACCCCAGCACTAAAGGGCTCTTCCGAAGGCTGGGCATCGATCGCGCCATCAGCTTTATGGGGATTCGACCCGAGGACCACATCATCCCCTGGGAGAAGGTGCAGCTTACAGATGATCCAACCCCCAGCCTGCGAATAATCGCTCCCAGGACCACAATTCCGAAGCTTCATCCATCTGATCTAGCCGAGATCGTGGACCAGTTGTCCGTGCGGGAAAGCTCATCGCTGATCGAGGCTATGGACGACGAAACCGCAGCGGACACCCTGGAAGAGGTCTCCGAACGGCGACAGGTCCAGATCCTCAAAGAGATGGAGAGCGGGCGAGCGGCGGACATCCTGGAAGAGATGAGCCCCGACGACGCAGCCGACGTTCTAGCGGACCTTCCCCCCTCGAAAGCAGCGGAGCTGCTATCCCTAATGGAGGAGAAGGAGTCCCAGGAAGTCAGGGAGCTGCTGTCCTACCCAGAGGACTCGGCCGGCGGCATTATGACCACAGAGTACATCTGCCTCCCGGAGTCGATGAAGGTAAATGAGGCTATCGAGCGGCTGCGAGAACAGGCTCAGACGGTGGAGAATATCTACTACCTGTACGTAGTATTGGGGGCTCAGGAGGAGTTGGTCGGCACCATCTCCTTAAGGGAGCTGCTGATCGCCCGCCCCGACCAGTCCATCTCGGAGCTCGTGGACCGCAACCCCGTAACGGTCAACCTGAAAGACAAGCAGGAGACGGTGGCTAAGGTTATCGCCAAGTACAACCTGCTGGCCGTCCCCGTTGTAGACGATCAGAATCATCTCCAGGGGATAGTAACCGTCGACGACGCCATGGATATTCTGCTCCCCTCAGCCTGGCGGCGTCGCCTGCCGCGGATGTTCGCGCGGGTAGTAGCTGGCTCCCGGCACTAACCTGGGAGCGCAGCGGCTCGCCCGCTAATAAGCCGGGAGCGCGTAGCCTCTTTGGAGGCTCACGCCTCGGTTCATAACGAGGCATGTACAGGTTAAAGCCTTCGGCTACATTTGCCTGGCCCGGTTCGGCAGCAGCAGACTGGCCGCTGCGCCAATCAGCACGATCACGATAACGAATTGCAGGCTCGTCTCGATGCCGTAACTGTCTGCTATAACACCGTGCATCGCAACCCCGAGCCCCCCCATGATCATGCCTGAGCTGTTCGCGATCCCCGAGGCCATCCCCATTCTGGACGGCAGCGCCTCCTGGATGGTCACGAGAGGCAGCGTGCCAGTTAATCCCAGGGTCAAACCCAGCAAAAAGGCCAGAAGCGCGGCGTCCCAGGAGGTGGCGCTCAAGAAAAAGTGCACTAGGGGCACCAGCATCATGAAGGAGGCGACGGCAACGATTCTCCTGCCGAACCTGTCGGCAAGCCAGCCTCCCAGCGCCGTGCCGATAGCCCCCATCGAGAAGATTAGAAACAGGATCTGGCCCGCCAGCTCCGGCGGCGCCCCTCGAGCTGCGAACAGCAACGGCACGAAGGCGATCATGCTGTACTCCACCCAAAATCGGGAGATGATGATCCCGACGGCGGCAGCTACCCCTGACCATGAGACGACCCCCGAGCTTATCATCCTACCGGCAGCGACCTTTGCCATATCCGCTCTATCTATCTTCTTGGTAGCGAACAGCAGCGACAGCGCGACCAGGATCCCAGGCACCAGCAGTATCGCCGTACTTTTCATTCCGGCCGGCACCAGCACCATAGCGGCCAATAGGGGGCCGAACGAGAAGCCCAGATTGCCGAGGATCATGAACAACGAGAGCGCGGTAGTTTTCCAGCGTCCCCCTAACAGCGCAGCCCCCTTAGCCCCCTGGGGATGGAAAGCCCCGGAGGCAAGGCCTACCGTGGCTACCATTACGAGCAGTGCGTAGTAGCTGCCAATAAAACCCGCCGAGGCGATAGCTGCCGCCGCCAGCAAGACGCTGGCAGGTGCTATAACCCGGCTGCCAAATCTGTCGGCAAGCCAGCCGAATACGGGCTGGCTGAGGGAAGAGAAGATGGTTTGAACCGTCGACAGCGCCCCAATGGACGCGTAGGATAGGCTGAGAGTGGTGGCAATAATAGGGTAGAAAACCGGCATAGTATTCGCACAGAGATCCACCATGCCGTGCCCAGCCCCTAAGGTCAGCAGAGAGCCGTTGCGCAGCAGAGAGAGCTCGCTATCCTCGCGGGCGCTCGCGGTGTTTTCAGTGGGTTGTTGGGGCTTCGCCTCGGATGCGACGGGGGTCAAGATCGGTTGCCCCCCATCAAGGGTCTCTTTGCGGGCAACCCCGCCCGCCTCGGGTACTTAAGGGGA
>JBMNNU010000382.1:0-2991 GCA_050942695.1 Chloroflexota bacterium | reverse complement strand
ATCTTTGCCAGAGGTAACAAAGTACGGCTAACCGGGGGGCGGTATAAGTGAATTAGCTGACCGGCTCGGGTATCGGAGTGGAGCAAAGCAGCTTTCCTGATACCGCTACCCCATCACCATCGAGTTCGGGGAGCAGCGTATCTATTGGCTGTAAGGATGAATAATCGACCAGCGTTTCGTTCAGCATGAAATCCGCCAAAACGCCGATCTCGTACGAAGCCAAAAGGGGATTAACGCCGGCAACCATCGCAACGCCAAAGGTATACCGCTGCACCGGCACACCCAGGATCGGCTGCCCCACCTGGCCGACCATCAACACCCCTCCCATGTCGCAGCTTTTCACCTCACCGAGCAAACCGATAACCTTATCTCGAGCAACCCCCACCATCTCGCGCACATCGGCCATGAGGAGCCCATGCCCTCGCTCTATTATGCTGTTTATCCTGGTACTGCCCGGCCGGATCAACAGCTCCACCGGGTCTCTCGACGCCCGGCCATAATCCACCAAATCTATGAAGCGGTAGGGTCGCCACGCAGCTACCTCCACGATTCCGCCAAAGATTGGCCGAAACAGCAGTCCTCTCGACAGAAGAAATCCGTCGATAGTAGATGTGGACACCATCGCCAAGCCGGCTTTGCCATTCGGCACGATCATGCTGCCAAACCGCTCGCCCGCCCTCACAATCATTCCACGATCGCTAATGCAAAGCCCCGCATGGCAGGCCTTCGCCGCGCTTTTCAGAACGGTCGTAAGCTGTTCAACAGGGAAGGTTACCGCTGTGCTGGCCACCTTTCCATCGCTCTTGGCGGGATCAAATGTTACCTGCTGCGCCAGCGACTCGTGCCTGGCAAGGCCATAGCGCATGCGGGTGTCTACCAGCGATCGCTCGAGCTCTCCTGAACCGGCATCCGTAAGAACCCTGCCCTGGTTGCTGAGCCTTGAGGTGAACCCCTGCTCATCCAGCACCCGGAGGTGGTAACGCACTGCATCTACCGTGAGGTTGATCCCCCGCAAAGCTAGCCGACCAGTGAGCGTTTCAGCCCCAATAGCTCGATCCGATTCCGCTATCAGCCTCAGGATCTCCAATCGGGTCTTATTATCAATTCCTACGCTCAACTCTCTTACACCTTTGTAATGGAAGATTTGGCAGGTTCTACGCTATTACAGGACGAAGCCTTTAATACTGTATGGTTAAAGACTTATGAATGGTCTCGCTGGCTACTCGCCGTCATGTTCAGGGGTCCACCAGGGAAGGAGCGAGCTTCTCCCGGTGCCGGTAGTGTGCATTACCCCCTGGTCACCTTCCCATTGTAGAGACTGTTGCCCTTCATACGTACGCAAGTAATCCTGTACCTCATCTACTGTCACCACGATGCCGCGCTCGGCTAACCTCGCTACCACGTCACCAATGTTCACGGGATAGCCTTGCTGGCTCAACTCCTGGAGTACTGCATCAAAAGCATCCCGTTCCACACCTACCTCCAAATAATGGCGGGTTACCCGTATATAACTAATGGTGCTATCGCCAGTGTATATCCCCTCAACTGGCATGTCAATCGTTTTCGTCGACTCACGCATACCGGCTCGGTTCCATCTTGTGTTGATGAGTTTTCCAAGTGAAGCTAGCCGTATGGAAATCGGCCAGCAGAGCCAAATTCGTTAAGGCTCAATTGGGCAAGATCAAGTCATCAACACACTTTGGAACCGAGTACGCATACCCACACAACAAGAAAGAGGGAAGCCTCCTGGTAAGATGGTAGTTGACCAAACAACCGCTGACCTAGAAAGGCTTCCCTATGAAATGGTACCCTCGCATCCTGGATAGTATCAAGATCGCCGTCCCCTTCCTGAATGTCAGTCAGACGATCAATCTGGCGTTGTTAGTCAGCGCCATTCTGGCCAAACGCACCTTGAATCTCTCTGAGTTGTCCAGGGCCTATCCCACTCCGGAGCATCGCCGGGTTGAGGACCCCAAGCACGACCTGTTGCATCGACTCAAGCGGTTGTGGCGATTTGTGGACAACGGGCGAGTCGACGATATCGCCGTTCAGGCCGCCCTTATCCCCCACACCATCGCCCGTCTGGGTAATCCCCGCTTCCTGGGCCTGGCTATCGACTGGACGATGTTCGACACCGTGACTCCCCAGGGTAAGCGAGTCAGCTACCAGGTGCTGAGAATTGCTGTCCCCCGCCGAGGCCGGGCCCTGCCGCTGCTGCAAGTGGCCTACGACCGCAGGAACCTGCCCGCTCCCAAGAGTCAGAACCGATTGGAAGAGGAAGCGATCCTGGCCGTGATCGATGCCCTGCCTGCGGGTGTTCGACCCATCATCTTGGGGGATCGGGGCTTCGCCAGGGCCAACTTCTTCGCCTTCCTCAAGGCCTATGGACTGGACTACGTCATCAGGATCGACAAGGGCACCTGTGTAACCGAGACTGATGGGCGCAGGTGGAAACTAGGCGAAGAGGGTAGCAGTAGGGGCGATATCCGTTGGAGCCCTAACGTCCGCTACGCCCTGCACCATGGCCGTCCCACCGACCTACTGGTTAATCTGGTCATCTGCTGGCGCCTTCCCCGCCACCAAGCCCGTAATCCCCGCCGCAAGGAACCCAAGGAACCCTGGTACTTGGCCACCAGCCTCGGTAATGCCGGCAATGCTATCGCCTGGTATCAACAGCGCGGCTGGATCGAGCAGTCCTTCAAGGACTCCAAGGGTCGCTTCGGTTTGGACCGGGTCCTGGTGGGCACACCCCAGCGCTTAACTCGCCTCCTCGCGGCCTTTACCATCGCCCTGTCCTGGCTGACCTTGATGCTCCTGACCAGAGGCACCATCTTCCCCAAAGGCTTCCATGCTGCCTACTCCCAGCGCGGTCGCCTCAGTATCACTTACCTGGCACTGGCACTCCTCGACTACGCCAAGAACATCCCCAAAGTATGCTTACCTTCTACTTCATTCAGAAGTGGGTATGCGTGAGGAATATTGAACCCTCAC
>JBMNNU010000383.1:0-2991 GCA_050942695.1 Chloroflexota bacterium | reverse complement strand
CGCTCGTGTGCGCTCTGTGATGGCGGCCTCGATCAGATCGGGGTTGATGTTCAGCGTATCCGGTTGAATATCTACCAGTACCGGCCTGGCGCCGCAATGTAGGATTACGGCAGCCGTGGAAGCAAAAGTGTATGGAGTTGTAATTACCTCCTCCCCGTTAAGCAGTCCGGATGCTTCAAGCGCCAGGTGCATGGCCGCCGTGCAGGAGCTTACCGCTATGGCGTGTTTAGCCCCGACGGCGGCGCCGAACTCGGACTCGAGCAACCGCGCTTTCGGTCCGGTGGTGATCCAACCTGAGCGAAGGACTTCTGCAACCTCTGCTAACTCCTCGTCACCCAAGTCGGGCGACGAGTACAACAAGAAAGAGTCTCGCATGGAAACCCCCTAACAATGTGAAGTACGTTACCTAGAAATTGGCGTGAGAAAAGGCGTGGTTCACGACACGAGTCACAATGTAGCGTCGGGCCTTGTGCCTGACGTGGAACCTCGTCGGGGACGAGCCCCGACGCTACAGATCTGGCTGGCTGTGTGAACCATGCGTGAGAAAATGATCTGTGGCTGATGGATTGCTGCCGCCTTTCCAATAGGCCGCGAACCGAAGAAGCCCGGCGAGAAAACCCAAGCCCCAGCTTAGGTGAAGCGTTGCGAACACAGCCGGCAACAGCGGTAGGTGTGACCATTCTCTCTGTCTGCTGGCGTGCGCGGAAGCGACAAGGCTGGCAATAGCGTAGGATCCAGCGGTTGCCCCTAGCCCAAGTCGGAAGCGTGAAGAGAACGGCGATCCGAGGGCTAACAGTAGAAGCGTGCCGACGAAAGCAGGGGCAACGAACTGCCGAGGGCGCATCTGCCTGGGGTGTTTCTGCATCACCCTGACTTTCCAGTAGCCATACTGGAAGTACTGGCGCCAAAGCGACTGGAAGGTGGACCGATTAAAATACTGGGACCTGATGCGCGGGCTGAGAAGAATCTTCCCCCCGCGGCTCAGGAGCCGGTAGTTCAGTTCATCGTCTTCGTTTCGCCCCAGCGTCTCGTCATAGCCGCCGATCCTCTCGAAAACCTCACGCGGCCAGGCGCCAAGGTAGACAGTATCTACGTACTCCTCGCGGTTCGAGTAGTGGAAGCGCGCTCCCCCCACGCCAAAGGGATGGCTGGTTGCGACGGCAACAGCCCTGCCCCAGCGGCCTGTGCCCCCGGGTGTCATCCGCCCGCCAGCGTTATCGGCGCCGCTCCTCTTGAGCGCTGCAATGCACTCCCTCACGTAGGAGCGGTCCACTATGGTGTGCCCGTCGACGCGTACGATTGCCTCGCCTCTTGCGACTCTCAGTGCGGCATTGAGGCCGGCTGCGGTGATATGGGCAGGGTTGTCGATCAAGCGGAGGCAGGGGTGCTCGGACTGCATCCGTTGGAGCAATTCCCGGGTACCATCCGTCGATAGACCATCCGAGACGATAACCTCCAGCTTATCTTCAGGGTAATCCTGCGACAGCACAGCGCCCAGGCTTCGCTCGATGAAGGCTGCCTCGTTGCGGATAGCCATTACGACGGAGACGAAAGGCCAACCGGTCTCCTGGTCGTCCTTCTGTTCGCGATCCATTCGTCCGACCGCTAGCGAGCTATGTCGATTTAGGACTTGGGATGGAGGGGGTGTGCCCTTCAAGACCTCCTCATAAAGCGCCAGAAGCTTGTCACGCTCGGTGGCCCAGTTGAACCTCGCCCGGATTGCCTCCTTGCCGGCGAGCCCCATCGCCCGGGAGAGGTTTGGCTCCCTGATCAGCCGCTCAATAGCATCCGCTATCTGGTTCGGGCTCGTAGGGTCTACGGCGATACCCGCACCCGATCGCTCCCCGATCTCCTGATAGTTGTCAAAGGCCGAGTGAACCACCGGCAGCCCCAGCGACATATACTCGAGTAGCTTCCTAGGCAAACCCATAACGTAGTTAGGAACCGGTAGATGAGCGACCACGCCGATCCCTGCCCTCAAGAGAAACGCCGGTACATCAGATCGGGGGAGCACCCCGTGATAGGTGACCAAGTCGTTTACGCCCAGCCGCTCGGCTTCGGCGAGCAGAGACTCGAGATATCCATCATCGGGACCGGCCAGCATGAGCTGAACATCTAAGCCCCGCTGCCTGAGAATTGCCAGGGCTGCGACGGTCTGAGACAGGCCACAGTTCCGGTTGATCTCTCCCGCATATACGCAGATTCTCTCGCCCCACCTGGGGTCCGGCGTCTGTTCCGGAGCAATGGCTTCGGGGTAGTTGGCCACCACCTGCACTCTGGAATGGAGGGGGCGATACCGAGCAGCGAACAGTTCGGTTGCAGGCACGACAGCCGCGCATCGCCGCAGAAGTCGACGCTCCCATAGATCCCAACTCGCTCTCGCCATGGGACGCGCCCAACCTGGAATCCACTTACGCTCTGACAGGACGTCCAGATACGACTCATGCACATCCCAGATAACCGGACGATCGCCTGCGCGGCTTATGATCGATCCGAGCAACTCTGGTTCGTGGACATGGAACAGGTCCGGCTCCAGGCTCGAAGCCAGGTCGGCTACCTCTGCCCGGTGGCGAAGACGTTGGACTCGGCTGCGCCAGGCGGGGGCGGGGTGGACCGTTACGCCCTTGTTTACGAATGGCTCGGATCTGGTCGCCTGCGCGACCAGATGTACCTCGTACCCGGCCTCACTGAGGGAGACGCAGTAACGGTGGAAAACTCGGCTGTCGTCCGAGGTGTGGGATGAGCATACGTGACAAACGCGCATCAAAATACCTCTTTGAGCTTGGCTTTGAGATTTGCTCCGTGTCCGCGCCTGAAGAGCTACCGACCCCGGGCCCTTATGGGGAACTCGGGGTGCCATTGTCCGCAGGCAAGCACCAGAGCTGCACAAGAGAGCCAGGCGACACGGTTATCGTTGACGTCGCCGGTTACGAAGGCGTTGACCCAGGAGAATACGAACAGCGTAAGGAATACAGTCCTCTGCTTACTGGC
>JBMNNU010000381.1:0-2999 GCA_050942695.1 Chloroflexota bacterium | reverse complement strand
AGTATCGTTGGGATTCATGAGCAGAAGCCATGTATCGAAGCCTGGGAGGGTGTTTCCCTCAGCAAGGTACCAATTACGGGACGGTGTGGTAACCCCGGTGGAACCGTGCCCTCCACCCCCCGATACGTACATAGCCCGTTCGACGATAATTGGCAAGGTTCCATCGACCTTGGCGGAAAACGCTACGCCCGGCATTTCCAGATTGGCGAAGATGCTACAGCGGCTTGTAGGTGCCATATTACGTACTATAGTTTTGTTGGCTCCACCCTCAGCCATGAGGGTGAATGTAACTGTGGCAGGCGCGGGGTTAGGGTTCATGGCCAGGATCCAGGTATCGAAAGGTGGGGCAGTAGACCCCTCTGCTAGATACCAGGTGTGAGAGGGTTGGTTGACACCGGTTGATCCATGGCCGTCGGACCGAAAGTACATTGAGCGCTCAGCAAAGATCGGTTGGTCTGTTTGGATGAGCGTGGAAATAGCGGCGTCGGGGACTATCTGATTTGCAAACAGGCTGAAGCGCGATGTAGGCGGCAAGGTGAACTGTCGGCTAATGGCTTCGCCGTTATCTTTCATAAAGGTCACGTTGGCGATAGATGGATTAGCGTTGGGGTTCTGCAAAAGTATCCAGGTATCGAATGGAGACGCTGTGCTTCCTTCAGCAAAATACCAGCTTCGATTGTTGGTAGTCGGGGCGGTAGTAGGCGTTGGGCTAGGCGCAATCGTGGGTGTCGGGCTCGGAATCGCGATTGGCCGAAGCGAGTTGATAGATTGCCACACCTCCGGATCCTCGTGGCCTAGGCGCCAGCCAGCTACTCCTGCTATGTTGTAACGATTCACCAATTCTAGCTTGGGCAGCAAGCTGTCGCGGTTCTCTAACCAAGCATCATGTTTGTGCCCATTGGAATCGGTATAGCTGAAATGGGCTGATTGTTGAACAGGATCAACTGCGATGGTGGAGCCATGCTTAGCGGCAAGGGCTTGAGCGTCGGGGTAGCACAGTACTTTAGCTGCCGGACCGGATGGCGGAAGATTGTCAGTATCCCAATCGTACCCATAAAGAGGGATCCCGAGCAGCACTTTGCTGGGCGGTATCTGCGAGACGGTGTATTTTAGAGTGGCCTCAACCCAGGAAAAGGGTGCTACTGAACCGGGGACGCTGCTGCGAGAGGTCCTGAAGCCGTAAGCCATGAGCACGAAAAGATCGGCATGAGGGGCAAGACCGGCATAATCGTGAGCCCCAGCCCATCCTGTCCTAGTATCGCTAGTCTTTGCAGATATGGCTATTGAGACCAGTTTGCCAGAAGGGCGCAGGCGGGCAGCTAGTATTGACATAAAGCGGGTAAAGCCGTCTCTGTCTGCGGGATCTAGGCCTTCGAAATCGATACTGATGCCATCGTAATTTGAGCAAGCTGCGACTAGCGAGTCGACTGCTGCGGCGCTTGCGGATTCTGATGCAAAAAGGGTATGGGCGATATCGGCGCTACCGACGGTAACTGAGAGTATGGGCTTAGCCCCGATGGAGCGCACCAGCGAGATCACTTCAGGTTGAGCTTTGATATCTACCGTGGCATCGGCGCGCATAGACGCCCAATGGAGCCCTACGTAATCAAGATCCCCGGAACGCTTAGAAAGGGATGCCAGGGATGTGGGATCGTTGGGGACATAGTATCCCCATCTGATGAGCCCGCTGGTTTGCGCCGCCGTTTGAGTTGGAACGATATTCGTGGCTATCAGACAGGCGAAAAAGGTAATAAGGATGAGGGTAGCTCGAAGCAACGGCAAACGTCTCATAAGCATTATGATGGCCCATTATATCATGCTTTGTGTAGTTGTCACCCCGAATGAGAAGCGAGGGATTGGCGTTACTAAAGCTTGTGATATAATGCGGCCCGAACCACAACAGTACTACTGATCTCCGCGTGGATTCCTAAACCTGCCTTTGGACTTGGTAAAATATGAGGCATGAGCATTACCGTTTGTGCCAGGACTCGGGACTGGCGAGAGGGTCGCCGGTTCCGAGCCTGGGAACTGAAGCAACAAGGTTGGAAGCAGAAAGACATAGCTGCTGCCCTCGGCGTGACTTCCGGGGCGGTGAGCCAGTGGATGAAAGCGGCGCGGGAAGGAGGCATCGAGGCGCTGCGCCGCCATCCTGCTCCTGGCCCTCGGCCTCGATTGAGCCCAGAGCAGAAGGAGCAAATCCCCAGTATCCTGGCCAAAGGCGCCGAGCACTACGGATTTCGCGGAGAGCTTTGGACCGCCGCCCGAATAGCGGCTGTGATCAAAGAGGTCTTCGGCATCAGCTACCATCCGTCTCATATCTGCAAGCTCCTGAAGGAGATCGGCTGGAGCGTCCAGAAGCCGATCCGGCGGGCTACCCAGCGGGACGAAGAGGCCATCAACAGGTGGTATACCGAGCAGTGGCCGGCCATAAAAAGGGGGCCGAGGAAGAAGGTAGAACTATCGTCTGGGTAGACGAGAGTGGTTTTTACCTCCTGCCCGGTCTGGTACGCACCTATGCCCCCTGCGGTCAGACTCCCATCTTGCGAGTCCCGCTGACCAGAGACCACGTGTCGGCCATCAGCGGCATCACCATGGAGGGGACCCTCCTGCTGATGGCTCAGGAGCGGGCCTATCGCAGCCCGGATGTGGTGGACTTCCTGAAGCATCTGCTTCGGCATATCCCTGGCAAGCTGGTGGTTATCTGGGATGGTTCCCCCATCCATAAGGGCCAGCCCGTCAAGGACTTCCTGACCAGCGGCGGCGCCGAGCGTATCCGCCTGGAGCCATTGCCCGGTTACGCCCCCGATCTGAACCCCGACGAGGGCATCTGGAACTACCTGAAGCGGGTGGAGTTGCGAAACGTCCGCTGCTCCGACATCAGGGACCTGCGCAGGGCCATGAGGTTGGCCGTCGGCCGTCTCCGGCACAAGCGTCACATAATCCGTGGCTGCATCAAGGAAGCTGGTTATCATGTTTAGCAGTCCATGCTGGGATCAGTA
>JBMNNU010000035.1:0-17140 GCA_050942695.1 Chloroflexota bacterium | reverse complement strand
TCGGGATATCGGGGTTGAGCCTGAGATCCCACCTCCTGCCGTCGTCGCGACCGCGGTCGTCCCAGGAAAAGGCCGACACACCGTCTTGGCGCAGGCTGTAGTAAGCTGTGTCGCCGTCAACTCGGAAGTCCTGCAGCAGCTTCTCCCCCTCGCGCAGTTCGGCCGTACCTTCTATCAACCCGCCTGATTCGCTCTGGGCTCGCACAGTGATCTCTCCCACGCCCAGATCAAGATCCACATCCGCTCGTTGAGCGTCGTCGAGCGGCTGATCTACGTTCTCACTCACCATTTTTCCGCCACCGAGGATCACATGTGGCACAACTCGCGAATCGGCTGCAGCGCCAGTCACATTCAGGGCAGCGCCTAGCGTCACCGCGCTCAGCACGACCAGAAGCATAAGCAAAGCGCCAAGAATCCTCCAGGTGCGACCGAGAGAGCTTCGACTAAGGATCAGGTCCAAACCAACAATGATCAGCAGCACCGGCCATAGCCGGAAAATCACCTCCCAAATGCTCCACGCCAGTATTCCGAGGTTGTTAAGCAACAGCAGTAACCCCAGCCCTACAAGGAAAATCGGGCCTACCAGACCTTGTACTCTTTGCGATTCTTGCTCCACGGCCCTTAGCCTCCCTCCATCGAAGTAACCTGGACCGAACACCAGTCTGCCTCCGGCAGAGTCCAAACGTGTTTGGCCACACCTGGTCTTCGTGTTAGTAAGATAGAGGAAATGAGTGCGGGATAGATCGTAAGAAGGGGTGAATAGCCCTACGAACAATGGAGTGTCAGAATTCCAGGGAGGCTACAACATTTGTCGTATGAGCTTCTACGGGAATTGCGGGCGGCTTGCTGCCGTACAATGGAGCCCGTTCAACGGTCTTCAACAGGAATTATTAAGGCTCGCCTGGCCTACCGCCCGCTCGTTTCCCAATAAATATAGTCGGCTTACTGGCAATCAGCAGCAGTATCTTCCAGTTAAGAAAGGGTAACAACCGCCCCATCCAACGCATCTCTGGTAGCCCTGGCGAGCCTTTCTTGGTTGACCGGTTTGCGGATATAGGCTCCTGCTCCCAGCCGTTGAGCCTCCCGCACCCGCTCGGATTCAGCAAATCCTGAAACGATGATCGCGGGCGTGTTCGGTCTTATCTCCAGCGCCCTTCGATATGTTTCTGTCCCATCTATCCCGGGTGGCATGATCATGTCCAGCAAGATCAGATCTACCGGATTCTCAGCCAGATAGGCCAGCGCCTCCCCCCCACTCGCAGCCTCTACAACCCTATACCCAAGCCTTTCCAGCAGTTGCCTGGTCACATCTCGCTGAAGCCGGTCGTCATCCACCACCAGCAGCGTCTCGGAGCCACCTCGTAGTTCCCACTCCGGCTTCACCTCCGGCGCATCCCGACAGATCGGCAGGTAGACGCTGAAGGTAGTCCCCTTCCCCACTTCGCTCTCCAGATCCAGGTAGCCCTTGTGATCCCCTACTATTGCCTGAATAATGCTCAATCCTAGGCCGCAACCGCGCCGCCTGGTTTTCTTAGTAGTGAAAAAGGCATCGAAAATCCTGGACCGAATCTCTGCTGAAATGCCGGAGCCAGTATCCTGAAGTTGTAGTCGGACATATTCTCCGATGGGGATGGGCTCGATCTCTCCAAAAGGTCTGTCCACATATACGTTCTCGGTCCTGATGGTGATCAGCCCGTCATCCTGCATAGCCTCTCGGGCATTGGAGATGAGGTTGACGATCACCCTGAGAAGCTGGGCGGGTGAGCCGCTAATGGAAAGCAGGTCGTCGCACAGGTGCAAACTGATCTTCAAGGTCTCCGGTGTATCGATCATTTGGTCCACTGCGTCTTTCACAAGCTGGTTGAGATTCACCACCTGTTGATCGAAGTGGCCTCTTCTGCCGAGGGCCATCATATCCTCGTTGATTGCGACCATCCTGTCGGCGGCCTCCTGCATAGCATCGCAGAAGGGAACAGCCGGGTGGCTTTCGGGAAGTTGTGCTTTGATTAGATCGGGATAAGCTATCAGCGGCGCCAGCAAGTTATTGAAATCGTGGGCCACCTGACCTGCTATGCGTCCCGCCGTCTCCATTCGTTGAGCGCGTAGCAGTTGTTCTTCCAGCCGTTTTCTATCTGTGATGTCGCGCAGTACGATCACCTGGCTAACTAAATGCCCCTGCCAATCCTGGATGGGAGATAGTCGCGCATCGTAGAAACGAGGGCCGTTTGCGCCCGACAAGGTGATTTCTTTCCTTGTGCCGGATGCCGCAGCATAGCCGGAATCGCCACTCCATAGCTCGGGCAATGTCTCTCGAATAGAGCGGCCAACCATCTCCCTGGCTGTGCGTTCGAAAACAGCTTCGACTGCCGGATTTATGGAGACGACCCGATCCTGAGAATCCAGCACTATCACCGCATCCCCCATACCCTCGATAATCGCATCTCGAGACACCGCGAGGATATCCCCCATCCTCAGCCAGGAAACGCTCCAGGAGAACAGTAGGGTTGCCAGCGCCAGGGTTGGAGGTGTTATGTCGAAATGGGGAAAAGGATTCACGTTGGATAGGTATAACAGGTTCCCAAACCATGGGACGAGGCCTAGGAACAGCAATGCGGTCGCCTGCCATCGGTACAGGTGAACCGACTGCAACAACAACTGTACTAGCAGCAGAATTACCCCACACCCCATGATATACGAGTAGAGGGTGTGAACCCAGAACCACATCCCCCGATCGAAAACCACAGCCGTGAAGCTTCCCGTATCAACCAACGAGGCGCTTGTCCAGAATAGCTGGTGCTGCTCGTTAGTGAAAACTAAAGAGATGCTTATCATAGGTACGAGGCTTAGCATCGCCAGTTTGCGGGATGTGAGCCACTGCTCGTGGCCGCTAAATCGTGCTGTAAACAGGAATAGTGCCAGCGGCACGGTAGTGATACTTATATATTGAAGCTTTACCCAGAACAGCTTAATAGATAGGGTAGTACTGCCTAACTCCAGAGCGTAACCAATGCACCAGGCAGCACAGGTCAATAGGATCAAGGCCAGCGTTCTTGCCCCGCGGACGGAAAGGTGCCCCCAAACCCATATCCCTGAGACGGCGCTGATCGCTGCAACAAAGATCAGCAATAGGGTATGCGGGGTGTCTTGCCAGATCATTGAAGCACTTCCAAGCAGTATTGACCGTGAACAGCGTTATTGGAATATAAAAAAGCTGTCTACTGGTATTATTTCAAGGCTGCAGGGTTCACCACATTAACGGCTTTGCCTTCAAAGAAAGCAATCAGGTTATCAACCGGCATCTGCCGCAAACGCTCGGCGGCCTCTTCGGTAACCCAGGCGAAGTGGGGGGTAAGCACCACGTTTTCCAGCTTCTGCAGAGGGCTATCGGGTGGCAGAGGCTCCTGCTCGAAGGTGTCCAGCCCGGCAGCGCCGAGCTTGCCGGAGGCCAACGCATCCGCCAGTGCAGCCTCGTCTACCAACGCCCCCCTACCAGTGTTCACCAAGATGGCTGTGGGCTTCATCAGCGACAGCTCACGAGCCCCGATGATCCCTGCGGTCTGAGCCGACGCTCGTAGGTGGAGCGACACGACATCGGATATCTTCAGAAGCTCGTCCAGCTCTACCAGCTCGGCACCGATTCGGCGAGCCCTCTCCTCGTCCCTGGTCAAGCTCCACGCCACCACCTTCATCCCGAAGGCCCTAGCCATGGTAGCTACCTCCTGGCCTATGGCGCCCAGGCCTACAACACCTATGGTCTTGCCCCGCAGCTCGATCCCCTGGATATGCTGCCACCTGCCCGACCGGATCGCTCGATCGGCTGTGGCTACGTGGCGCGCAGCGCAAAACATTAGGGCGATCGTTAGCTCAGCCACCGAGATGGTTGAAGCACCGGGGGTGTTTGTAACCACGATACCATGTTTAGTGGCGGCATCCAAATCCACGTTGTCGGTGCCTGTGCCGAGGATCGCGATGTGCTTTAGATCGGGCAGCGCTGCGATCACCTCGGCATCGAAGCGGGAATACGCCCTGACGTTGATCACGGCCTCGGCGCCCTTTAGCCTGTCGATTAACTCCTGCTTATCGGCTGCCCTGCTCCCGTATAGCACCACCTCGCCGTAAGGTTTCAGGGATTCCAGCTCGTCGTGTCCCTGGTAAACGGGCGGGAAGTCGTCGGGGACAACGATACGCATCAATGGCCTCCAAATATGGTGAGTATTATAAGACCAGTCGAGTCGCGGCTCTAGCTTGGTGTGGGCCGGGCAGTTGGGATCGGGCTGGCACCCGTAATTATCCGGATCGTATTGGCCAGCACGGCCCCATTGCCGTCGGCCTGGCCTGATGCCTGTATGACCATCCCCGGTTTGATGTCATTCAAACCTACCTGTTTCCCATCGGCGGAGGTGATCTCGGTTTTGTCTCCTACCGCCACCGAGTCGATGCCGTGCACCTGTTCAACTAGATCTATCACTCTCGCACTGGACGCCACATCCCATACCTGGCCTGTAACTGTGATAATCGCCTCCCCCGGAGCCGCTCCGGGGACATCGACCGGTGCTGGTCGGGCTGTGGCCGTTGGACTCGGCCTTGCCTGCATCATCGTCGGGCCGGGGATCGCTTCAGGCTTGGAATCAGCGGTGGAGCCGCTTGAGGCTGCAGAGGTGGTCGATTTGTCTTTCTCGGGGAGCATCTGCTGGATAGGGGTGCTTTGCATAGGCTGCCCCTGTTCGGTCGTCGCACATGCGACCAGAAGCGCGCTATTCAGCAGTAAATAAACAAGAATCATGTTGTACGCCCAGCTTCGTCTTTTCACCTTTATTCACCGCCTCACGGGCGTATATGCAAATCGAGATCCCACTTCTCACGCCCAAAACACAGAATACGGGAAATGCCGGGCTTACATTATCACAATAGCCGGCAAATATTAAAAGCCTATCCGGCAACTGTAATAAGGTGCGCTGAGTGTCTGCCAGATCCAATAGGGTGAACCATAGATACCAGCCCGAAAGGCGATGGATGGAGCGAAAAAAAAGGCACCTCTTGAGGATGGATCAGGGCAAGATAAAGAAGAGGTGCCTATGAACACTCTACCTGAAGTAATAGCATCTTTTTGAGGGTTGCCTCTTTGGAAATCCTCTATAGCCGACAGTATCTGTATCGACAGGTATGGTGAGGCATGGTGATTAAATAACCCCTTCGGCCTCGAGCGCCTGCAACTCCTCCGGGCTACAGCCAAGCTCTCCCTCGAAAATTTCGCGGTTGTGCTGTCCAACGGTTGCGGGGCCGGGCCATCTGATGGCTCCAGGCGTAGCCGAAAACTTGGGGATGATTCCGGGCATGGTCACTGTGCCAAGAATCGGGTGTTCTACCTTGACCAGATTCTCCCTCGCCTTGTACTGGGGATCTTCGAAGATGTCGGCAATGCTGTGGATGGGGCTGACGGGGATTCCGTTTTCGTCCAGTATGGCGGTGGCCTCAGCCGACGTGCGGGTCAGGAACCACTCCTGGACGATGTCGGTGATCTCCTGCCTGTGCTCCGATCGATGGGGTCCCGTGTCGAAACGAGGGTCGCTGAGTAGCTCACTCTTCCCCATCACCTCGGCGAGTCGGGCAAAGGTGCGCTGAGTGCTTGTGACCATCACCACCCACTTGCCATCCTTGCACTGGAAGGCACCGGCGGGGGCGGCACCCTGCATAATGTGTCCTGCTCGTTCCTGGATCCTGCCGGTAAGGCTATAGTCTATAACCATCGATTCCAGCAGTCTAAACAACGATTCATAAAGCGCAATATCGATCTGCTGCCCCTCCGGGCAATCGTTTGCTTTGAGGTGCAAGAGCCCCATCAAAGCCCCAAGCGCGCCGAAAATGCCGGTCACATAGTCGGCAAGAGCCAGAGGCGGACTGATCGGGGGCCTATCCGGGTAGCCCTGCATGTATGTGAATCCCGCAAAGGCGGTAGCAGGAGTCCCGAAGCCCGCTTTGTGTGAATACGGACCGGTCTGCCCGTAGCCAGAGATCCGGACCATGATGAGCTTCGGGTTCACCTGTTTCAGGACATCATAACCCAAATCCCACTTCTCCAATGTCCCTGGTCTGAAGTTCTCCACCACGACGTCCGCCGTGGAGACGAGTCGCTTGAGCAGCTCCTTGCCCTTTTCAGTTCGGATATCCAGGCTGATCGAGCGTTTGTTTCTCGCTAGAACCGTCCATGGGCCTGGGACGCCCTTGATAACGGGCGGCATTCCGCGATGGGAGTCCCCTATCTTGGGTATCTCAACCTTGATCACATCAGCCCCGAAATCAGCCATCAAAGAGGCGGCGAAGGGGCCCGCAAACATTGTCCCCAGGTCGATGACTCTAAACCCAACCAGGGGGCCTTGGAAAGGTTTTTGATCCGTGGATGCCTGTTGTTGCACTCATTTACCTCCGATTCCCTGACAATAACGCCCGAATCCGCTCTTCATCGAGCTCTTCGCCTCTTCCTAACCGGTTCTCTCTAACCTGGTCGAGAAGCTGTCTCAGCTCATCATCCGGCTTAGCCGCAGCCAGAACAAGCCCGGCTGCACCGGCGAGCAGCGGCATACGCTGTCCGATCTGGACCGAGTATACGCTCTCTCCTTTGCCGTGGAAACCCTAGCCACCATCTTGCCCGGATTGGGGTTATGGAGTACCGCACCGAGCAGCAGCGGCGAAAAGAGGGCATACCGATCGAGGAAAAGACCTGGGAGCGGATCGGCAAGGTAGCCGAGCGGTTTGGGCTGTCCGATCTGATGAAAGCAGAGTAGTAGGTTATAGCGTTATCCATACGAAGAAAAAGATGAACACCCGCCGGAGCAGGTGGATTAGCCCTGCCCGGCAGGTTTTTTTATCCCAATATGCACAGCCATGGCGCCGAACGAGAGATACCGAAAGGAGACATCGGAGAACCCGGCCTGGCGCATCATCTGAGCTAGATGCGGGGCGTCGGGGAAATGGGTGAGGGATTCCGGCAGGTAGCTATAAGCCGCGCCGTCACCCGATACGAGGGCTCCCAGCCGAGGAACGATTCCGTAAAAATAGATATTGAACAGGGTGCTGAACAACCGGGAGGGCGGATGAGTTATCTCCAGGCATACTATCCGCCCTCCTGGCCTCAACACCCGAGCCATTTCCTGGAGCGCCCTCGGCAGATCGGCAACGTTCCGCAGCAGGAAGCCGTTGATCACTCGATCGAAGCTGCCGTCGCTGAAGGGCAGGGCAAGGACATCACCCGCAACCAACCTCACCGTAGGGCTCAAATATGCGATTTTTTGCGTCGCGGTCTCCAGCATCGGCGCGCAGAAGTCCAGCCCCACCACCTTTCGCGCCCCCTGGCGGGACAGCTCGATCGCCAGGTCCCCCGTCCCCGTGGCGACGTCCAGCGCAACCTTCCCCTGGGGCTCACACAACCGGACGGCTAGCTTTCGCCAACTCCGATCCATTCCGCCCGTCATCAGCCGGTTCATCAGATCGTAGCGTGGCACCACGCGGGCGAACATCGCCCGCACTCGCGTCCCCTTGTCCGGACTCTGCTTCATTTTGCTACCATCCATTCGCACGCTCTATGCTCTATGTAGTCGAGGATGATGTACGTTATAAGTCCCAAGAAGGCCATTGCGATCACCCCGGCGTACATCTCTGGGTAGGCCATCCGCCCCCAGGCCTCAACCGTAATGTAATAGGCAAGTCCGGACTGTGTGGCAAAGGTCTCTGCCAGGAAAAGCACGGCGACGGCCGTGCCAGTGCTGACTCTCAGGGCAGTGAGGATTGCGGGGAGACAGGCCGGCAGATATACCCAGCGAAGCAGCTCCAGACGCCCCGCCCCCAGAGACTTCACCGATTGCACAAGCTCCTGCCGCACCCCCAGGCATGCATCCCGGACCACCACTAAGATCTGGAAGAAAAGAATCAGGGCAATGATAAACACCTTTGGGCTATCTCCGGTCCCAAGAAACAGCATGATGATGGGTAGAAAGACGATCTTGGGGATGGGATAGGCGATGTAAACCAGGGGCGAGATCAGGGCGTTGAGCTTGCGACTCTGCCCGATGGCTAGCCCTGCCGGAGCAGCCAATAAGGTTGCGATGGCCATACTTGCCACTAATCGCCAGCCGCTCACCAGGAAGTGGTGAGCGAGCCCTTTTGGCAGCTCGGCAATCAGTGCAGATACCGCCGTTCCGGGCCCCGGCAATAGGGATGCATTAACCGCCATAGCCGCCAGTTGCCAGGCTAGAGTGAGAACGGCTGCAGCCAGTAGTATGTGGCGTGATCTCATTCGCGATTTCCGTAGGTGCAGCCTTCGGCTCGCACCCTCCTCCCCATCATTTCTGCCGCTATTCCCCTCACCTGCGCACATTTCTCATAGAAAGCAACGCTCTGCCTGTATCCCGTGGTGCGAGCTTCCGGGTTGTCGATAACCAGATAATCCCCGATGGGGGGTTGCCCTACGATCAGGATTTTTCGCCCCAGGAAGACAGCCTCCTGGAGATCGTGAGTGACCAGCACCGTCGTCACACCGCTACCTTCGGAGAGATCCACCACGAGATCCTGGAGGTCCTCACGTGTGGAAGAGTCCAGCGAAGAGAAGGGCTCGTCCATCAACAGTAAGGTAGGATCGAGCGCCAGGGTGCGGGCGATGGCGACACGTTGGCGCTGCCCACCGGAGAGCTGAGATGGATACTTGTCGGCAACAGCGTCGATGCCCAGCCGCTCTAGCCAGTAATCCACCTTATCCTTAAGATGTTTCGGCTGTACCCTTCTGATCTTTAGCCCCAGGGCGACGTTGTCTCGAGCCTTTGCCCAGGGGAGAAGCCCGTGGTCCTGTAGGATCAACCCTGTAGATGTTCGGGGGGTGGTAACCTCCGATCCATCTATCTTCACGGAGCCGCCGCAGGGACGGCGTAACGCCGCAAGCAGGTAGACCAGGGTGGTTTTCCCACATCCTGAGGGACCCAACACCACCCAAGAATCGCCGGGAGCCACGGACCAATTGAAGCCGCTATAGATTTCGTCCGGGTGAGAGTATCCGAAAGAGAGGTTTTTAACGTCAATCATTTTTATTGTCCTGGGTCCTGAGCACTCAGCACCACGCCTACTCCGGGAGCAGGCCGTCGGCAACCAGGTCATCGTAGGGGATGGGGTTATCCAGCAGCTTTTTTTCCACCATCCATTGGATCACATCCTCCACGTCGGCTCGGCTAGGCAATTGTCCTTTGTCGAATTGTGGAACATCGAAGCTGGTTTTTAGCTCGTCCGGCACCTTGGCCTTATCTACCATTAGATCGCGATACTTATTAGGCGACACGTTGATAGTCTCAACGGCTTCCTCGTAGGATGCCAAGAAACGGCGGAGCAGATCTGGGTTTTCTGTTACCACCCGCTGATGCATAGTGATCAACGACTGCCCGGTGCCGGTTTTGCTGTCATCGATCACCCGCCTGGCCCCTTGGAGCTGAGCCAGAGAGGCCAGCGGCTCCGGCAGGGTAGCCGCCGAAAGCTGATCCTTGGTCAGCATCTCGGCCCGCACCGGCATCTTGCTCACCTCGGTTTTCTCGATCTCTGCGAGTTCGAGGCCGGCCGACTGGAGAAGTCGGTCGGTAGTGTATTCGATGACGCTGTTCCTGGAGATCCCGATGGGCACACCCTTCAAGTCCAGGGGCGATTGGATCCGTGAATTGGGCGAGGCAAGAACTACCATCATGGCCATCGAAGGGTTACCCTTAAACGCTAGCCTCACGATCTTGGCCTTCTCGCCATCCTTGTTCAACAAAGCCGCCGCTACCGGGTCGTTCAGCACTCCGTCGACCTGCCCCGCCACGAAGGCTGAATCGCGCTCCAGAGCGCTGGGGAACAGCACTAGCTCCACAGCGAGGTTCCGCTCTCTGTTATATCCCTCTAGCTCCGCCACATACATCGGCAGAGTGTCGACGATAGGCAGGACTCCGATCTTAAGCACCATTTCCTGATTGCTGGATGGCTGTGATGAGCAGCCCGCAAGAGCTATCCCTAGTGAGAGGACTATTGCGAGCAACGGCTTAACAACTTTCGAAAAAGCGAGATTCCTGGAGTTCCGATAGTCTTCCTCACCCTGACCCTCTCTCCCTTTTAAGGGGAGTGTGAGTATTTGAAATAGTTCTTTCATTTCAACCTCTCCGGCAGATCTTGGATCCCCAGGGCGCCGAGAGCCCTATCCACTACATCCGCCACGATATCGTCCACGGTGCGAGGCTGCAGGTAGAAGGAGGGGACTGGAAGCACTACACGCACACCCAAACGTGATAACTTCAACATGTTTTCCAGGTGAATGGCCGACAGAGGGTTCTCTCTTGGCACGATCACCAATCGCCTGCCTTCCTTGATGGTCACGTCCGCAGCCCTCTCTAAAAGATTGGTAGACCGCCCGTGAGCGATGGCCGATAGCGTATCCATGGAACAGGGAACGACCAGCATACCGATGGTCAACCGTCGGCCGCTGGCAATGCTGGCGCCGATATCCTCCACATCGATGGCCTCTAAAGGGAACCGATCCAGGCAGCCCTGGACAAAGTCATCGTAGCTTTCATCTAACTCTTCTTGCCACACCCTCTTCCCCGCAGAGGTACAGGTCACTATCGCAGGATAGCCCGCTTGGCCTAGGCGAAGGATGGCCTGTCTCGCCAATGCAGCCCCGCTAGCCCCGGAGATGCCCACCACGACGGGCAGCCGCCGTGGGGAGTCCTGGGCGGAGAGTGCTGAGTGCTGGGTTTGGTTCTGGGTTCTGGGTTCTGGGTTCTGGGAATCGAGTGCTGAGTGCTGAGTAAGCCCCCTCTCCCTGTGGGGGAGGGGCCGGGGGTGGGGTCCGTCCTCCCATCTCCGCGTCTCCCCGTCCCCGCATCCCCGCGTCCTCGCGCCAGCCCATCTCTCTATCTCAAACATAAAGCCCCCCAACAGAAAACAGAAAAACGATGACGGCTACGTAGCCGTTGACGTTGAAGAAAGAGACCCCCAGCTTGGAGAGGTCGTCGGGTTTGACCAGGCGATGCTCATAGATCAAAAGCGCACCTGAGATGGCAAGGCCGATCCAGTAGAGCCACCCTAGCCCCAGCACGAGGCCGGTCAGCGCCAACAGCAGAAGGGTCAGTACGTGGGCGAAAGAGGAGGCCAGTAGCGCTGCCGCGATGCCGAAGCGCGCAGGGAAGGAGTGGAGGCGGTAGCGACGATCGAAATCCACATCTTGGCAGGCGTAGATCAGGTCGAACCCCCCTACCCAGAAGAGCACCGCCAGCCCCAACAACACCGCTGGTAGATCTACTGTACCGGTCACGGCGATCCATCCTCCAGCCGGGGCGCACCCATCTGCTAACCCCAGTACCGCATGAGAGAGCCAGGTGAACCGTTTAGTCCAGGAATATCCAATCAGCACCACAGCAGCCAGGGGTGCCAACTGGAGGCAGAGGGGATTTAATTGCCACGCTGCAAAGAACATCACAACAAGCCCTGCTACGGCCAGGACCACCATGTCCCAACGGGAGAGGACCCCCTTCGGGATTGCTCTACCCGCCGTGCGCGGGTTGAGGGCATCATAGTGCGCATCGGCTACCCTGTTGGTTGCCATCGCCAGCGTCCTGGCGCCCACCATAGCAACCGTTATCCAGATAATCTTATCCCAAGATGGGAAGCCTCCTGCCGCCATCACCATCCCGATATAGGCGAAGGGCAGGGCAAAAATTGAGTGTTCGAATTTGATTGCGTCGAGTAGTAAAAAAAGACGTTTAACCATCAGTAATTAGCTATCAGCCGTCAGCTTTTTGATTATCCACAGATTTCACAGAAGGGCACAGATGGGGATCGAATACCAAACGTTTGACCTGCAGACTGCGTGCACCGAAGTTTATTAGCAGCCCTAGGCGTAGACCAGTTGCCTTTAAGTAGTGCAAAACTTGGGCTTGTTCATTTCCTCCCATTGTAGAGAGAGCCTTGACTTCCAACAGGATGTCGGTGAAACAAACAAAGTCTGCTCTATAAGCGCAGGAGAGTCTTTGCCCTTTGTAGTAAAGCGTAAGAGGCACCTCACGTTGAAACGGTATTTTCCGTGCCGAGAGTTCTAGCGCTAATGCCTCCTGATAAACCGATTCTAAAAACCCATGACCCAGTTGCTTATGCGTTTCAATCGCCGCACCAATGATCGCACGAGTGCGTAGATCACTAGTATCTGTGTTAGTCGGTGTAATCGGTGGATCGTTTCTCTCCGCTCTTTCCATACAAACACCGCCCACCTCTGTCACTCCGTGTTTTTAGAAGTAATCGCTCCAACGTTGAGATACCTTTATCTTCACTTCTTCGGGCATTACCAGGGGGTCTGGGTAGCCGTCTTTGAAGGTGGCGTCTATGCCCATGGGGCCGTGATAGATAGGCATCGCCCCGCGGAGCTCACTGTGAGCGAAAGTAATGTCTCGAGCCGGATCGAACCGCGTGAAGATGCCCCACAGCAACTCCTCACGGTTATTCAGATCAAGGTCGTCGGAGACCATGGCCACGATCTTCACCCCATTCGGTAGTCCGGAGCGCAACAGCTTTTCACATATCTCCCGGCCACCCGAGGTAACCATTACCACCAGCATCACCCCGCCCACAAACTGCCATCGCCGTATCCGCGGGTCCAGGGTTTCCAAAATCGGCTGAGCGTTGGAGGTCCAACTGCCGCCGTCGTCGTTCTCCTCTGGTAAAAGGTCTTCCTCAACAGGCGAGGTGGCGTCGATGATCATCTTGGAACCTAGGTGCATTCGGAAGCTGGAAAAATCCAGGGTGTCGATAGGAGCCCTGGGGATGATGGTCAGGTCTCTTTCAGGGTCGAAGTTCTGCCGCAGCGCCTTCAGCACAGCTTCGAAGTCCCTGGGATTGACGTCGGAGTCAACCAGGATCACACATTTGCTCAGCGCAAGCTGGCTCTCGCTAAGCAAGGCCAGGCCGGTCTTAATAGCTTCCTTGCGATAACGAACCCGCACCGATGCCACCAGCAGGTTATGGAATCCCGCCTCGTAGTAAGCCCACAGTGAGACGAGCTCCGGCCTGAGCAATCGCATCAGCGGCCCTACCATCTCCTGGGTAGCATCTCCAATATACTTGTCCTCCTGAGGCGGCCTGCCGACGACCGTCGCAGGGTACACAGCGTTACGACGGCGAGTAACCCGCTGGACGTGGAAAACCGGGAAGGGGGCAGGCCGGGAGTAGTAGCCGTAGTGGTCCCCAAAGGGGCCTTCCATCCGCCTCTCTTCCGGCTCGACCACCCCTTCGAGTATGAACTCAGCGTTAGCGGGGACCTTCATCGCGAGGGTCTGAGCCGAAACCAACGGGCAGGGTTTACGGCGGAGCAACCCCGAAAATGCCACTTCGTCGATGTTCTCCGGCAAAGACACGGCAGCAGAAAGCATTAACGCCGGATCGCCGCCCAGGGCGACGGCAACCTGGATGGATTTGCCGGCTCGCTCAGCCTGCCAGTAGTGGAACCGCCCGCCCTTCTGGATCTGCCAGTGCATCCCGGTAGTGCGGGACTCGAAGAGCTGCATCCGATAGATGCCAAGGTTCCGGCGGCCATTGATAGGATCGGTGGTGAGCACCAGGGGAAAGGTGAAGAAGCGGCCGCCATCCTGAGGCCAGCACTTCAGCACGGGAAGCCGGTCGAGGTCGGGCTCTTCAGACACCTCCTGTGATGGCGCTCTTCCTCTGGCTCCGCCCACTCGCATATTGAGCAGCTTCAGCAGGGCAGAACGCTGGGACCAAATGCCCTTCACGGTTGGGGGATTCAGATTCTCGGCAAGCTTCAGCAACCACTGCCCGATCTCCCCAGGGTGTCGGCCAAGGGCTAGCTCGATCCGGCGCTCTGAGCCGAATAGATTGATGGCCAATGGAAAATCCGAGCCCTTCACCCTCTCGAATAGGAGAGCCGGACCCTTTTCCCTCACGACCCGTGTGGCTATCTCGGTGATCTCCAACTCCGGGTCTACCTCCACGCGGACGCGTTTCAGCTCTCCCTGCTGTTCCAGAAATCTAATATAGCTTTGCAAATCTGAAAAGCTATCAGCCATAAGTTAGTAGCTGTCAGCAGTCAGCTTTCAGCTTTAAGCCTCCTACCCATCACACTTGGTGTTCAACAATAATCATCGTCTATCTAGCTTCTAC
Source organism: Chloroflexota bacterium (assembly GCA_050942695.1). Classification (GTDB taxonomy): domain Bacteria; phylum Chloroflexota; class UBA6077; order UBA6077; family UBA6077; genus JBMNNU01. Next base: position 2,968 of record JBMNNU010000035.1, on the reverse strand, counting down.
TTTTGTCGTTAGCGGTTAACGAGCGCCTACTACACAACCACATCGGTTCCGATAGACAGCGAAGCCGTCTGACTGGAGCGCGGGCATCTTACCCGCCTCTAAGATGTAGCCGAAGGCTCCACCCTGCGCGGGCCTCGTGGTGAACCACGAGGTGAGCCCTCCACGAGGCTACGCGCAACCTGATGATCGTTGCGAAAATATTCTTGTTGATTCGCGGCCCTGAAGGGCCGGGCTAACTACGGACCGGAGGTTAAGGCCGGCCCTTTAGGGCCGCGACGGATACGTACGGTTTAATCGGCAATGATCATAAGGTTGCGACTACATTTGGGGCAGCTCACCCGCACGAGGGCGGGCGGCCAGCGTCCCGCGCTCCCAGCGTGAGTCGCCTACAGCAACGTATCAGAATCAGCCTGGTTGAGCACTACCTGCTGGCGGCTGATTGCTGATAGCTGATTTCTCGTATCCTACTGAGCGCAGCAGCAACGCCCGCAGCGCGGGAAGCTGCTTCTCCAACGGCTCATCGCCCTCGGAATATAGCCAGCGAACGGCTAGCTCGGTTAGAGCTCCCAGCCATACCCGAGCGGCTACCTCCGTGTCCTGAGGCGGTATTGAGCCGTCGGCAACCGCTCTGTCCAGATGCTTTTTGATCAACGAGGTGAAACGGACCCGGAGGAGCAGCAACCTGGGGTGAAAGCCATGCCCCAGCCCCACAACCTCCACCAGCAGTATCTTGGCCAGGTTCTGATGAGACCCGAAGAACTCCAAGGCAGTGCGCAATGCGGCATCTACCTTGCTGATACCACCTCTCTCGGATTCTATGGAGCTCTCCATTCGGTCGATCACCTGATCGGCCAGGTACTCCACCAGAGCGAGAAATATACCTTGCTTGTTGGGGAAATGAAAGTAAACCGCTCCTTTGGAGGTGCTGGAGGCGCGGACGATATCGTCGACCGCGGTATCGTGGTAGCCCTTTTCGGCAAAGATCCGCACAGCGGCGTCGAGGATCTTTCGGCGAGTAGACTGCCTCCGTTCGGCCTGCCTATCTACTGCTGTCGTCCGCTCTTCCACCATCTTCCTCCCACCGGCCCGGCCCCTAACCCTCAAAAAAATAGACCGACGCGTCGGTTTGTTGTTGCAGCGGCATTATATCGGTGTTGGGACAACCGTGCAACGATGGGATGTGTGGAGTGCGAATCGCTCTCACCGATATCCAGCAGATTCGCCAGTGCTGCGCTTTCGCGCAGTTGTCTAAGGAGTCAACTATGGACATCGTAGCCAACGGAGAAAACCTTACGATTGAACAGGTTGTTCAGGCTGCGCGGAAACAGACACCCGTTCGGCTGGAGCTGCCACCGCGCTTCTACGCATCGCGAGAGTTGGTAGCGGCCAAGGCCGCAGGCCCTGAGCCCGTTTACGGGATAAACACCGGCTTCGGGCTTCTGGCCACTATCCGCATTTCTGAAGACCAGCTCCAAGAGCTACAGCGAAATCTGGTGATGAGCCACGCCGCCGGAGTGGGAGACCCAGTGCCCACCGAGGTGTGCCGCGCCATTCTGCTGCTCCGCCTGAACACCTTGGCCAAGGGCTTCTCCGGTGTAAGAGAAGAGACGGTGCGGCTGCTGGTGGAGATGCTAAACCGGCGGGTACACCCCATTATCCCCTCTCGAGGCTCCGTGGGGGCCAGTGGCGACCTTGCGTCTTTAGCCCATCTCGCCCTAGTGATGATCGGGTTGGGGGAAGCGGAGTTCCAGGGCGATCGGCTCCCCGGAGCGGATGCGCTTGCCAAATCCGGCCTGACCCCTCTGGCGCTTGAGGCCAAAGAGGGGCTGGCCCTAATCAACGGCACGCAACTCATGGCAGCCTACGGCGCGCTGGCGATCCACGATGCCGAACGGCTGGTGGAGGCCGCCGAGATAGCCTGTGCCCTCAGTATAGAAGCCTTCAAGGGGTCCATGCGGCCCGCAGATCCCCGCATCCAGTCGGTTCGCCCTCACCCCGGCCAGGTAGCGTCGGCAGCCCATCTCCACGCACTGCTTGAGGGTAGCTCCATAGTGGACTCCCACCAAAACGATTGCCCCAGGGTGCAGGACCCATACTCCCTGCGCTGCGCACCCCAGGTGTTTGGGGCTGTACGGGAAGGCCTCACCTTCGCTCGCAGCATCATCGAACGGGAGTTGAACTCGGCCACCGATAATCCCTTGTGCTTCGGCGAGTCGGAGACGATTCTCTCCGGGGGCAACTTCCACGGCCAGCCCGTCGCCCTCGCACTGGACGTCGCGAAAATGGTGCTGACTCAGATGGGCAACTTCTCTGACCGCCGCAGCTACCGCCTTCTCAGCTCGGCCTTCAGCGGGTTGCCTCCTTTCCTCGCCAGGAAGCCCGGTCTGAACTCTGGCTACATGGTTGCCCAGTACACTAGTGCGGCGCTATGTGCGGAAAACGGAGTCCTCGGTGTGCCTGCTACCCTCCACTCTATCCCCACCTCAGCCGGAATGGAGGATTTCAACTCCATGGGGGCTACTTCCGCCGTCCAGCTCCGCTCGATAGTCGAGAATGTCCAGCGGATAGTTGCAGTAGAGCTGCTCTGCGCAGCCCAAGGGGTAGAGGAGCATAGACCGTTAAGGAGTACAGATCCTCTTGAAGCCGCCGTTGCCGCCATCCGGCAGAGGGTGCCTACTCTGGACAGAGACCGGCCTCTATCAGAAGATATAGAGCGGGTAGCGAAGTTGATCAGGGAGGGGATTTTGCAAGACGAGGTGCAAAAAGCCTTCCAGTAGGGGCAGGCAAGGCCACCTGTGAGACCATCCCAAAGAAAGCGTGGCGCTGAAGCGACCGCGCTGAAAAGACGAAGACGAAGTTGCCCATGCCCTTGGCAGGGCACCACGATAAATGAAAACAGGTAGCCACAGTGGTATTCTGCTAGCAACGCGGCGGTGGCGAGAAGGTCGGTAGTGGGTTAGGTGCCACG
>JBMNNU010000379.1:0-3032 GCA_050942695.1 Chloroflexota bacterium | reverse complement strand
GGAGGATAGGGGAGTTAGGTGGGGAACCGTTACAGCAAGAGCCTGGATGGGCTCTCCAGCCAGCTTTTGACCTCTGTGAGAAACCTTGCAGCGTCGGCGCCGTTGGCCACACGATGATCAACCGAGAGGGTAGCTTTCATCGTATAGGCCGTAGTTAGGATCTCTTCCTGTACCACCGGCCGGAGCGCTACCGTCCCGACAGCCATGATGGCTGCTTGAGGGGGATTGATGATCGCGGTGAACTCCTCTACACCCAGCATCCCCATATTGCTCACGGTAAAGGTGCCGTCGCTGTAGTCTTCTGGCCGCAGCTTACCTTCGCGGGTACGCGCCACGAGGTCCCGCGACTCCATGGCAATCTGCATCAGCGATTTCTTGTCGCACTCCCTGATGACGGGAGCGATCAGCCCTTCCTCCACGGCTACTGCCATCCCCAGATTGATCTGTTTGTAGAGCGCCAGTTTGCCGTCGGTGTAGGATGCGTTCATCTTGGGGTGCTTCGTCAGGGCTTGAGCCGTCGCCTTCATTACGAAGTCGTTGATTGAGATCCTCTCTTCCTTCGGGACGTCTTTATTCAACTCCTCCCGCATGGCAACCACGCGCGACATATCGATCTCGATGGTTACGTAGAAGTGAGGGGCCGTTCGCATGCTTTCGGCCATGTGCCGTGCGATAGCCTGCCCCATCCGGGATAGCTCTTTGACCTCCGCTGGAATGCCCAATGGTGGAGCGGTGGGAGCCGCTGCCTTCGGCTGTGGGGCGGGGGGTTGCGGCGCCGCAGCTTCCCGAACTTCGGCTGTTGGAGGGGGGCTCGGTTTTTCGGCGACTTTTGGTGGTGCAGCCATTTTTTCGGGTACCCCTTGCCGGCGAACGGCCTCTGTGAGAAACCGCTCCACATCCTCTTTGGTTATGCGCCCGCCGGGGCCGCTCCCCTGGACTTGGCTTAGCTCTATCCCCTGTTCCTGGGCTAGGCGACGGGCCACAGGCGATGCTTTGATCCGCTCCTCCTCTATTGCTGGGGGCGGTTGGGCGGGCTTGGGCTCCATCCGCGGCTCCATCGCCGTCACCCCTACGGGTAGGGACTCGCCTCCCTCTCCCGCTCCTTCCTCCTCAGTTGAAAGGGTTTCGCTGGGCGCCTCCTCCGATGGCTTCTCCCCTGGCTCGCCTACCTGAGCGATCGGTTGGCCTACCGGCACCGATTCACCTTCTGACGCCAGTATCTTTTGCAGTTTCCCGGAGGTAAACGCTTCGATCTGGATGTTGACCTTGTCTGTCTCTATCTCGGCAATGGGCTCGCCCTTCTGCACGCTGTCGCCCTCGTGCTTGAGCCACCGGACGATCTTCCCCTCAGTCATATCGTAGCCCATCTTGGGCATCACAACGGTAGTGGCGGGCACCTGAACCTCCTTATTAGCCTTCAGCTATTAGCAATCAGCTATTAGCCATCAGCCGTCAGCTTTTATCGACCCTTGTATAAGTAAAATAATTATTGGGGACACCCCAAGTCCGCCAAGTGCTGCGCCCTAGACCCGCTTTTATAACCTATGCAGCGGTCAGTAGAAGACAATAGCTGATAGCTGACTGCTGAAAGCTGAAAGCTATCCCAGTAGCTGCTTGACGGCCTGAATTATATCTTCCTCGTTGGGGATAGCCTTTTTCTCCAATTTCCTGTTGTAGGGTAATGGAACCTCCAGACTTGCAATCCTGGTAACTGGCGCGTCTAGATGGTCGAATGCGCCCTCGTAGATGCGGGCTGCTATCTCCGCCCCCATCCCACAGCTTCGCCAACCCTCCTCAACCACTACTACGTGGTTGGTTTTCCGCACAGAGTCCAGCACCGGGTCCATATCGAGCGGACGCAGGGTGCGAAGATCCACCACCTCGGCTTCTATGCCATCCTTGGATAAGCGCTCAGCAGCGGTAACAGAGACCATGGCCATCCGTGAATAGGAGACGATAGTGACATCCTTGCCGGTGCGAAGGAGTTGTGATTTCCCGATCTCCTCTAGGTGATCGTTGCCTGGTACTTCCCCCCGCATGCTGTACAGGAGGCTATGCTCCAGGAACACCACCGGGTTGGGGTCCCGAATTGCCGCTTTTAGTAGCCCTTTGGCGTCTCGCGGCGTGGCCGGTGCGATCACGGTTAAGCCCGGCACGTAGGCGAAGTAGTTTTCGAAGCTCTGAGAATGGGTGGCGGCCAGTTGACCCCAACCGGATGCGGTCCTGATAACCATCGGGACTTCGATCTGCCCACCGAACATGTAGTGAAGCTTTGCGGCGTGGTTGACGATCTGGTCTAACGCCAGCAGGGAGAAGTTGACGGTCATAAGCTCGGCCACGGGGCGAAGCCCTGACATTGCCGCTCCTACGGCCGAACCGACAATCACCGATTCGGCGATAGGTGTATCTCGCAACCTCTTCTCCCCGAACTCATCCACCAACCCCTTGGTAACGGCGTAGGTCCCTCCATAGGCGGCTACATCTTCGCCCATGACGAAGACCTTCTCATCGCGGTGCATCTCCTCCCGCAGGGCCTGGCGCAACGCTTCGCGATATGTTAGTTCGGGCACATCTACCTCCTGGATGCCACAAGTTCGGGCTCTTTTATCTCAGGAGCTGCTGGCTCTACGTAGACGTCCTCGAAGAGAGCGTTCTCATCCGGGTCGGGGCTCTGGTTCGCGAACTCAACAGCCTCCTCTATTATTCGATCTACTTCAGCGGAGATGGCCTCAGCCTGCTCAACCGTGAAAAACCCACCCAACTGCAGGCTGGTCTGGAAGTGCCGCACCGGGTCTCGGAGCTTCCAGGTTTCCACCTCTTCTCTATGGCGGTACAGCTCTGGATCGGCCATCGAGTGGCCTTTATACCGATAGGTCATTGCTTCCAGCAGACTTGGCCCCAGGCCGCTGCGGGCGTACTCCACTGCATTGGATACCGCGTCGCGGACCAGCAGCACATCCATGCCGTCGACCTGCCGGCTCGGCATGCCGTAAGCGCAACCTTTAGCGTGCATGGCTTTGACGGCGGAGGCT
>JBMNNU010000034.1:0-17231 GCA_050942695.1 Chloroflexota bacterium | reverse complement strand
GAGGAGATTATCGTTAAGAACGGTAAGGTCGAGGGGATGCTGGTGGACGAGCAGGAGGGGTTTGGCGTCAGAGTCGTCGCCGATGGCGCCTGGGGTTTCGCGGCTAGCCATCTATTGACCCCGACCGAGGCTGATCGGATAGCAGCTCTGGCAGTCAGGATCGCAAAAGCCAGCGCGCTTGCCAAGCGAGTAGATGTGCAACTGGGGCCTCCTGTCACCTCGGTCGGCAGCTATACCACCCCCGTCAAGATCGATCCGTTTACCGTCTCCATGGAGGACAAGGCCCAGTTGCTAATGGACGCAGACGATGCCATGCGTAGGGTGCCGGGGGTGACTATCGCAGAGAGCAGTTTTCAGGCATTGAGAACGGAGAAGCTGTTTGCCAGCACCGAGGGAAGCTTCATCGAACAGCATTTAGTCGAGACCGGTGCGGGATTAGAGGCCACAGCCGTCCGTGACGGAGATGTCCAGAAGCGTTCCTACCCCAACAGCTTTGGGCGGCATCAAGGGACTGCCGGGTATGAGTTTGTACAGAATCTCCAGTTAGTAGATAATGCCCCCGTGATAGCTGAGCAGGCCGTCCAGCTACTTTCGGCAGAGCAATGCCCAAGTGACCTGGTGACCACGGTGATCCTGGATCCGACGCAGTTGGCGCTTCAGATCCACGAGTCCTGCGGCCACCCCATCGAGCTGGATCGAGCTCTTGGCACAGAGGCAAGCTATGCTGGGACCAGCTTTCTGACCGCAGATAAGCTTGGGGGATTTCGGTACGGATCGGATATTGTGAATATAGTAGCCGACGCTACGGTGCCCGGCGGCCTCGGAACGTTCGGCTTCGACGATGAGGGTGTAGCTGCTCAGAGAGTGCCGATTATCCAGAACGGGATCTTTGTCAACTATCTGACATCGAGAGAAACGGCAACTGTTTTGGGCCAGCAAAGCAACGGGTCCATGAGAGCTGATGGATGGAATAGAATACCCCTCATCCGGATGACCAACATCAACCTCGAACCCGGACCCTGGAAGCTTGAAGATTTGATCGCAGATACCGACGAAGGTATCTTCATGCAGACCAACAAGAGCTGGAGCATCGATGATAAACGGCTCAACTTCCAGTTCGGCACCGAGATTGCCTGGGAGATAAGGGGAGGTAAGCTGGGGCGGATGTACAAGAATCCCACTTACACTGGCATAACGCCCCAGTTTTGGGCCGGTTGCGATGCCATCTGCCGCGAGTGGACTGTGTGGGGCGTGGTCAACTGCGGGAAAGGCCAGCCGGTGCAGGTCGCTCACGTAGGTCACGGAGCAGCCGCAGCGCGGTTTAGGAACGTGCACGTCGGTGTGATGAGATAGGGAGACTTTCGTGATCGGAGAAACGACGGTTCGGGATCTAACGGAGGACTTGCTTCGCTATTCCACCGCCGACCAAACTGAAATTGTGGTAACTGCTGCGGAATCGGCTCTTACTCGTTTTGCTAACTCTGCAATCCATCAGAATGTCCAGGAAACTAACGCCGATGTAAGGGTGAGAGTTGTCTTAGGCAAGAAGATCGGGGTCGCGACCTCCAACACGCTGGACCCTGTAAGCCTGCGGCAACTGGTTGATACCGCCATCTCGGTGGCTAGGCGACAGCCGGAGAACCCTGACTTTGTCTCCCTTCCGCAGCCCAAACCCATTCAGCGACTGAACGCCTGCGATGTGAATACGATCAACTGCCCACCGGAGGCTCGAGCCGACGCGGCGCGTTTGGTCTGCACACTAGCGCTGGACAAGGGCTTAACCGCTGCAGGTGCGTTGGAGACACGAGTGGAAGAATATGCAGTTGCCAACTCGCTGGGTGTGTTTGGATACGACACTCAAAGTTCCAACAGCCTAAGCGCTGTAGTAATGTCGGATACCGGCTCGGGCTATGCGGAGAGAAACAGTGTTTTTTTCAATGCTCTGGAGCCGGAAGAGGTGGCTAGAGAGGCTATCGATAAGGCGTTAAAGAGCCGCAATCCAAAGGACTTGCCCGCGGGGGAGTACGTTACCCTCCTCGATGAGTACGCCGTTGCAGAAATGCTGTTTTACCTGGGTTATATAGGCTTCGGGGCTCTGGCGGTGCAGGAGGGGCGCAGCTTCATGAACGATCGTTTCGGGAAGCAAATCGTCGACCCCAGAGTGAGCCTTTGGGACGATGCTTGGGACCCACGGGGTTTGCCACGGGCATTCGACTATGAAGGCGTGCCCAAGCAGAGAGTGGAACTCGTTACTCGCGGCGTTGCCAACGCCGTCGTATATGACAGCTACACCGCCTTTAGAGAGGGTAAAGAATCGACTGGCCACGCGCTGCCAGCGCCTAATCCCCACGGGCCTTTGCCGATGAACCTTTTCATGGGAGGCGGTAGCTCCGGAAAAGCTGAGATGGCGGCGAATATCGAGAGAGGGCTCTGGGTGACCAGGTTCCACTATGTCAACGTCGTCCACCCTACCCAGGCCATCTTAACCGGTATGACTCGAGACGGCACCTTCCTGGTGGAAAAGGGCGAGATAGTGGGGCCTGTTAAGAATATGAGGTTCACGCAAAGCGTGCTGGAGGCTCTTTCCAGGGTACGCATGATCGGGAGGGAAGTGCGGTTTATCTCCTCTGATGGTGCGGCTACGCTGGTGCCGGCTCTACTGGTAGAGGGTTTCCGGTTCACAGGAACAACGGAGTTTTAATGCAGGGACTGGAAGAGGGAGTACTCCCATCACTCAGGACTCAGCACTCAGAACCCAGAACTCAGAACCCAGAACAGGACTCAGAACTCAGGACATAATACCGATGGGATTTGAAGAACTCGAACGAAAATTAAACCTAACGTTATACGATGAAGATTTGACCCGGCAAGCGCTGGTACATTCTTCCTACCTCAACGAGAACCCGGGAGCGGCGCCGGCATCCAACGAACGGCTTGAATTCCTGGGCGATGCCGTCATCGGAGCGCTGGTAGCCGATTACCTCTACCATCGATTCCCCGACCTTCCGGAGGGCCAGCTAACGAGCCTTAGAGCAGCAGTGGTTCGGGCTGGATCGTTGGCGGAATGGGCGCAACAGATCAAGCTTGGAGAGCTGCTGCTGTTGGGGAAGGGAGAGGAGTCCCACGGCGGAAGGGAGCGGGAGGGGTTGCTAGCAGCAACCTTCGAGGCATTGATGGCTGCTATATATCTCCAGCATGGGTACGAGGGCGCGCGGCGGACCCTGGAGCTGTTCCTTCCCAAAGCGATCGAATCTGTAATCCAGCGCCAGGTGGCAGTGGATGCCAAATCAAGACTCCAGCATCTCTGCCAGGCACAGATGCAGGCAACGCCTGTATACCGCGTGGTGGACGTTTCGGGGCCTCCTCATAAACCACTTTACACTGTTGAAGTGCTGGTTGATGAGAAAGTGCTCGGTCGTGGTACCGGGCACAACAAGCAAACCGCCGAGCAGGCTGCGGCCGCGACAGCGCTAGAGAGTATGGATTTGTAGACATAACCCTAAGCAGCTATCCTCGAGCCGGTATTCGTGGGCTTTTGAAGGCCCCGCTCATCCCATTAAGTACATCTAACCATTAACCATGCTGCGTCCCTCCCCCTCTTGGGAGAGAGGATTATCGATTACGCCTTAATTGGAGAGTATCTTTATTGTATCTGAAGCGTATTGAGCTGCTCGGTTTTAAGAGCTTTGCAACCAAGACCATATTGGAGCTGGAGCGAGGGATCACCGGAATAGTCGGACCCAATGGCAGCGGCAAGAGTAATGTAGCCGATGCTGTGCGGTGGGCGCTGGGTGAGCAAAGTCTTCGCGCAATCCGTAGCCGGAAGAGCGATGAGGTTATATTCGCCGGCAACGCGCGCCGGCCGGCGGTAGGTATGGCCGAGGTAACTTTGGTCTTCGATAACAGCGACGGGGATTTGCCCCTATCCTTCACTGAGGTGTCCATTACCCGGCGGCAGTACAGATCGGGGGATGGGGAGTATCTCATCAACAAAGCCAGGGCTCGCCTGCGAGACATTGTGGAGCTGCTAACCCACGCGCGGCTAGGGCCGGACAGCTACGCCATGGTCGGGCAGGGGGCAGTGGACGAGGTGCTGCTGCAGCGCCCCGAGGATCGGAGGATGCTGATCGAGGCGGCTTCAGATATCAGTCGATACCAGATGAAGCTGAAAGAGAGCCTGGACAAGCTGAGGGAGATGGAAGGAAACATCCAGAGGGTAGAGGACATTCGCAGCGAGATCACCCCTCAGATAAATCGACTCAGGCAGCAGGCGCACCGTGCGCAGCGGTACGAGCAGGTGGCCAGAAAGCTGAAGGAGATGACGGGCTGGCGATACCTACTCCAGATACGTGCGGCTCGGGAGCGGGCTTTGGAGGAGATGGAAAGGGAGAAGGTGAAGTCGGAGGCGTCTATTGGCGCCGCGCAAGCTCAGGAGTCCTCATACCATCGGGTGGCCGAGTTGCGGGGGCGGCTGCGAGAGGAAGAAACAGCCCTGGAGGCTGCTAGAGAGCATTTGAACGGGCTCAAGCTGGCTCGAGCGACTGCCGAGCGTGAGGCAGCGCTGCTGCGGGAGCGTGAGGCAGCCTACAAGCGGCAGTTGAAAGAGGGCGAGGAAGAGCTGGCACGAGTTCAAAAGGAACGTGGGGAGCTGCGAGCGCAGATTGAGAAACTAGAGAATTCTAGGTCCGAAGTTGCCGCGAGGCTCGCCCGATTGAGAGCAGAGCTATCGCCCGTAGAAAAAGAATGGCAACGAGCGACCTCGGAACAACGGTTGCTCCAAGCTCAGTTCGATCGGATAGCCAGCGAGAGGCAGGGGTTGAAATCGCGAAGATCGGAGCTACAGGAGCGACGGAACGCCCTGGCCAGGGAGCTGTTCAGAGCTGAGCAGCTTCGAAAGGAGAGCCTAGCGGCGGTCTCCAAAGCTACCGGTCAGCTCGAGCAGTTGGAGAGGGAGCTAACCTCGGCTCAGGAAGGCATCGACGCGCTCCGTGCGGAGCTGGGTGGGGTCGAAGCCGGTTACAAAGAAGCCCAGGCGAAACTGGCTGCTCTCAGCCGCGAACTCGAGGTCGCACGCCGCGCCGAGCGAAAAGCTTGGGAGGAGGACAAGGATCTCCAGAATCGGCTGGCCATCCTTCAGTCATTAAAAGAGCAGCACCGCGGCTTGGCCGAGGGAGCCAGGATCGTTCTCCAGGGAGGGCTTGGCGGGATACGCGGGACCCTCTCCTCCATGGTCAAGGTCCCCGAAGAATACGTCCCGGCGGTAGCAGCGGCGCTGTCCGAAGCCCAGGGTTACGTGGTTTTCGAGAGCCCAGAAAATGGGATCGAGGCCCTTGAGCTGCTTTCGAATCGCAAAGCTGCGGCGACGGTTACCCCGCTTAAGCTCGAGGAGGGGGTGAGCTTCCGGGATCTGGTTAGAGATTTCCGCTCCGGTTTGGAAGGGCTGCTGGAGGGAGTCGACTTTCGGGGGCTGGCTTCAGAGCTGGTAGCTTGCCCGGAGGAAGCACAGGAGCTATCCGCCCGATACCTTGGCTTCACTCTGGTGGTTGGCGACCTGGACGGAGCCTTGGAACTGTATCGACGCACCCTTCGACATTGTGGGGCGCAATGGCCTTTTCAGGTTGTAACACTGGATGGCCGGGTGTTGAGAGCTCGTGGCGACATGGTGAGCACCCCTACCGGTGGGAAGGATACTAGCCTTCTAGCTAGGGAAAATGAACTTCAATCTCTTTCTCAAAAAGCTAACGAAGCTAGAGATCGCCTGCAAAAAGCCAGGGAGGCGGTAGCGGCGCTGGAAACCACACACTCGCAACTGTCGGGGCAGATCCGCTCCGATGCCGCTACCATGTCGCGTCTGCAGGGTGAGATCGGGAAGCGGACGTCCGCTCATGCGGAAATAGCTTCACGACTGGGTAAGGTTGAAGCCTCCGTCGAGTGGCATCGTTCGCGAATCGCCACGGCTGAGCGCGACGCCGCCCAAGCACAAAACCGGCTTACCAAAGCGGAAGACGAACTATCTGCGCTCACCACAAAGGAGTTGGAGTCTGATGGAAGGGCCGAGCAGTTGCAGGATGATCTGGCTGCTCAGCGTGCTGAGGTGGCGGAGATAGCGGGCAATATGTCGAAGCTGCAGTCCGAAGCCTCAACTGCGCAGAATCAACTGCGAGAGATGGATGCTAGAATAGCCGCGGTTTCAGAAGGGCTCCAGCGGGCTGATGGCAGTGTGAGGCGCCAGGAGGAGAGGGTATCCCAGCTTTCCAACCTGTTGGCTCAGATGGCCAAGGAGCCCAAAGTGTCCCTTCCGGCATCTTTGCTTAAGGATCTCGACGATGCCGAAAAGGTTGTGGCTGAGCGGTCGTCCTTGGTGACCCGGCTGAGAGGCGAGTTGGCTTCCGCTGAAACGGAGCTAGCGGAGCGAACTAAGGCTCTGGAGGTTGCGCGAGAGGATTTATCTAACATCCGGTCTAAGACTCAGCGAGTGGCGGTGGAGCTAGCATCCCTGGTAAAAGAGGCGGCTCGTGAGTCGGGATTCCAGGTGGAGGAGGTCGAGACGGATACCCCTTCCGCAATGGTGGAGTGCGCGTACGGGGCTGTCGAGAAGCTGAGGGATATCCTCGTGGATGCACCACTAGATAGCTTCCCAGACACCCTGGAATCGGTTTCTCAGAAGGTAGAAAGCCTGAGGAAAGAGGTCCAGTCCATCGGGGCGATTAATGCCGATGCCCCGGAAGAGTATCGCCAGTTGTCGGAGCGTTACTCCTTCCTTGCTGCGCAGTTGGATGACTTGAGGCGAGCGGAGCGCACGCTCCAGAAGGCGATCGAAGAGTTGAAAGAGATCATGGAGCAGAGGTTCAGGGAGAGCTTCGATCGCGTCAACACCGAGTTTGCCCACTGTTTTTCCACCCTCTTCAACGGGGGCAGCGCGCGATTGGTACTGACCCAACCGGACCAGCCGCTGCAGGGTGGTGTTGAGATCCTAGTTAATCTACCCGGCAAGAAGAGCGGGAGTTTGCTGGGGCTTTCGGGTGGGGAGAGGGCTCTAACAGCTATAGCCCTACTATTTGCCTTGATGCGGGTCAACCCTAGCCCCTTCTGCATGCTGGACGAGGTTGACGCTGCGCTGGATGAATCCAACGTCAGGCGGTTCTGCGCCCTAGTCGGAGACCTAACCTCCAGCACCCAGTTCTTGATAATCACTCATAATAGGGCCAGCATGGAGATAGCGAGCGCGCTCTACGGCGTATCGATGAACTCGGACTCTACCTCCAGGGTGATGTCCCTGAAGCTGGCTGGCAAGGAAACTGCCGAACGGCTCTGATTGTGATCAGTCCCCTTGAGCAATTTGCCCTACCGGGCTATCAGGAGAATGGAATGATATTCGATCGGTTCAGAAAGATAGACAGCAGCCTGCGCCGCACGCGCGCTACGTTCTTTGGGAAGATCGCGGGCGTCTTCCAACGCGGAAAAATCGACGAGGATCTCTGGGATGACCTGGAAGAACTGCTCATCCAGGCCGACGTCGGGGTGGAGACTACAGACAAGCTGCTCCAGACGCTGCGCGCAAGGGTCAAGAAGGAGAACATCAGGGATACGGATACCCTCTATGCGGCGCTCAAGGATGAGCTTCGGAAGATGGTAAACAAAGGGCAGGGCGATGAGTTGTTGCCGGACAAAGGCTTGGCGGTCGTGATGGTGGTGGGTGTAAACGGGGTTGGGAAAACCACAACTATCGCGAAACTGGGGCGATACTGGAGCGCTCAGGGGAGGAAGGTGATGCTGGCCGCGGCCGATACCTTCAGGGCTGCTGCGATAGATCAATTGAAGATATGGGGCGAAAGGATCGGTTTGCCGGTAATAAGCCACCAACCTGGGGCAGACCCAGGATCAGTGGTCTTTGATGCGTTGAGCGCTGCCAAGTCGAGGGGATCCAACCTCGTAGTGATCGATACTGCGGGTCGGCTGCACACCAAGGTCAACCTGATGGAGGAGATGAAAAAGATAAAGCGGGTGGTGGAAAAACAGGGACCAGATCACATCGCAACGCTACTCGTTCTCGACGCCACTACGGGGCAAAACGCCCTGTCTCAGGCGAAGCAGTTTCAGGAAGCTGTTGAGATCGACGGCCTCGTCGTGGCTAAGTTGGATGGTACTGCAAAGGGCGGGGTTATCTTCGCTATCGCCGATCAACTGGGTCTCCCAATTTACTATGTAGGGACCGGAGAGAAGCTTGACGACATCGCCGAGTTCAACGCCGATCAATTTGTAGAGGCGCTCCTCAACCAAAAAGGTGAATAATCCCCCCCATTTATTCCCGGAAAGTACAGCTAAGGAGGGTAGCGAGGCGCGATTCGTGCATTGAAAACGAGGGACGTTTCTGAACTCGGGCTGTTTGCGGCCTATTCTCGATTTCTTCAGAAATGTCCCGCCTTGGCCTACCTGTTTCCGGTTTCCGACCGAATTAACGCGGTTATTTCTAGGTCACAACTGGGATAGGTGTGCCGAGAGCCGGCAGTAACTCGCATTGGAGGGATTCTATGGCGGAACTGCTGGTGTTCGATGCGCCGGTAATTGGATCCTCAAAGCCCCGAATCGCCTATATGGCCAGCTATCCTCCTCGAGAGTGCGGAATCGCCACATTTACTAAGGATCTCGTGGAGGCCATCGACCTCGTTTTCCCAGGCAATCCAGGAAAGATCGTGGCGCTGAACGAGAGCCAGGGTACATATCGTTATGGGCCTGAGGTCAGATTCGCGGTAACTGTGGACGAGTTAGAAAGCTACCAGGAGGCGGCTACCTATCTCAATCGTTCCAAAATTGATCTGGTATGCATCCAACACGAGTACGGGCTGTATGGAGGGCTCCACGGGGAGAACATCTTCACCTTTCTAGACGAGTTGAGAAGGCCGCTCGTCATCACCCTGCACACTGTATTACCCCAGCCCAACGACCATTTACGAGATGCCACTCGAGCTCTCATCGGTAGGGCCGATGCTACAGTGGTACTGGCAAAAAAAGCGAAAGACATCCTGGCGGAAGATTACGATGTGTCAGGGGCATCCGTGCACTATATCCCCCATGGGGTGCCTAACGTCCGGAAGCTGCCCTCGGTTGGCTTCAAGTCGATTCTCGGTTTGCAGGGCAGATTCACTATCTCCACCTTTGGCCTGATCAACCCAGGTAAAGGGATCGAGTATGCGATCAAAGCGCTACCAAAGGTGGTGAAAAAGTACCCAAACATATTGTATCTCGTGCTGGGACAAACCCATCCTGGCGTAAGGAAGCACGAAGGTGAGAATTACCGTAACTATCTACATCAATTGGTGGCCGAACTTGGTCTTCAAAAGCATGTCAAGTTCAATAACCGCTATCTCTCCCTGAACGAGATAGTCAGTTATCTGATGGCTACCAATGTGTATCTCGTGCCCTACCTGAACCCCAACCAGATCGCCAGCGGAACACTTGCGTACGCCGTAGGCGCAGGGAGGGCGATAGTATCTACGCCGTTTATATATGCGCAGGAGCTACTAGAGGATGGGAGAGGGATGCTGGTGCCGTTTCGGGACTCCGATGCCATCGCTGAGTCGTTGGATCTCCTGATCGGCGATCCTTACCGCCGCGCCGAGGTAGCCATGGCCGCCTATGCCTACGGGAGAAATATGACCTGGCACAACGTGGCGAAGGAATACGTGCGGCTGTTTATGAACATGTTGGGTCGCCCGATGGGGATTGTCGATCGGGTCGATGGGCGTGCAACCGCCGTCTAATCTGAGACAGGAAAACTGGGGGACTGGGAGAAGGGGAGATGCCGAGCCCCCTCTCCCACTCTCCCTGTCGCTATTGATATCAGCAAAGGAGGTAGCCGACTAGTGCTTGATGAGATTCCCGGTTTCCGGATGGACCGGTTGAAGCGGTTGACCGACGACACCGGCGTTATCCAACATGCCCTCTACGCGCTTCCTAACACTCATTACGGGTACTCCATAGACGATCAGGCCAGGGCTATCATCGTTGCGCTAAAACACTTCAATCTCACTGGGAAATGGGAAAGCTTGGATCTCGCGACTACCTATCTACGCTTTATCAACTACGCTCAGTTGGAGAACGGCAGGTTTCATAACTTCATGGGATACGACCGTAGGTGGGAAGACGATGTGGGGTCTGACGATTCTAACGGCAGAGTGATCTGGGCGTTGGGCTACGCAACCCTGGCAGCGGTAGAGGAAGACCTCCAGATGACCGCTCGTACCATGTTATTGCGCAGCTATCGCTGGCTGGGATATTTGGAGCATATCAGGTCGAGGGCTTTTGCTATTCTTGGATTGTACTACTATCTGCAAACGGAACCTGGAGATGCAGAGGCCAGGGGTATAGTTGCTAAGCACGCTGATGCCCTTGTTGCTGCCTTTGACGGCAATGCATCACAAGAGTGGTGTTGGTTTGAAGATGTTCTTACCTACAGCAACGGCAGAATGCCTCACGCCCTCTTTCTAGCCTACTTAACTACTCGGAATCCACGCTACCTAGATGTGGCTAGAACTTCACTTGACTTTCTTCTTCGAGTAGCTCATCAGGATAGTGCTGAGTATATCTCCCTGGTAGGCCAGAATGGCTGGTATCCCCGGGAGGGGCCTCGCGCTAAATACGATCAGCAGCCGGTGGATGCCAACGCGCTGGTGGATGTATGCTTGGTTGCGTATCAGCTTTTGAACGACAGGAAATATCTATCCGAGGCGCATCTGGCCTTCGCCTGGTACCACGGGCGCAACGCATTGGGCGTTCCCATGTACTGCGATCACACTGGTGGATGCTGCGATGGGCTGACGCCCTTCGGGCTGAACAGGAACCAGGGCGCGGAGTCCACTATCTCTTATCTCCTTTCCTACCTGAACATGGTCGAGGCGGGCCAGTTGGCCCTCAATGAGATAACACGCGATAACCGGCAGCCTCAACTGGTAGTGCCGCAATTGACCCCACTCCAACAACGGGAGGTGTAGGCTTTGTCCTGAGTGCTGAGTGCTCGACTGTGGCCGCAAAGTCGGTTATCATTAGTATGTAACGATGTTCGCAATCGTCGACGTACTGCGGGTTATTGCCCGCGGTAGGTCTATTAGGAGACTTATTGGTGTTTGAGAGCCTGTCAGACAAACTACAGGCCGTTTTTACACGGCTTCGAAATAAAGGGAAGCTGACCGAAGAGGACGTTGACCTCGCCCTCAAAGAAGTCCGCATGGCCCTGCTAGAGGCCGATGTCAACTACAAGGTTGTAAAGGGTTTCGTCGCCAAGCTTCGCGAGCGGGCGGTGGGAGTCGATGTGCTGGAGAGCCTCACCCCGGCCCAGCAGGTGATCAAGATAGTCAACGAGGAGTTGATCGCTATGCTGGGGGGCGGCCAGGCGAAGATCGCCACAGCGCCAGCCCCTCCGACGGTCGTGATGCTGGTAGGGTTGCAGGGCTCAGGTAAAACTACGACCATCGCAAAGCTGGCGATGATGCTGCGGAAGCAGGGGCATCGCCCGTTGCTGGTGGCGGCTGATACCTACCGCCCAGCCGCGGTTAAGCAGTTGATGACCCTGGGCAAGCAGTTGGATATCCCGGTATTCAGCGACGAGAAGGGCAAGCCCCCTCAGATATGCGAGGGCGCGGTTAAGCATGCGCGCCATACCGGTCTGACGGTGGTGCTGATGGATACAGCCGGGCGCTTGCACGTAGCCGACGACATGATGGCCGAGCTGGAGGAGATACAGCGTCGTACCAATCCTACGGAGACGCTACTGGTGGCAGATGCCATGACCGGTCAGGACGCTGTAAGGGTTGCCGAGGAGTTCAATTCTCGGGTTCACCTTACCGGTTTGATCCTGACTAAAATGGACGGAGATGCCAGGGGTGGCGCTGCGCTCTCGATGCGTAGTGTTACTGGCGTGCCTATAAAGTTCATCGGTATCGGGGAGAAGCTGGATGCCCTGGAGCCGTTCCACCCTGAGCGAATGGCCTCTCGCATACTGGGGATGGGCGACGTGCTCAGCCTGATCGAAAAGGCCGAGCAGACCTACAGCAAGGAACAGGCTCAAAGGCTGGAGAAAAAGCTGAAGGCGGGCACCCTCGACCTGGACGACTTCCTGCAGCAGATGCAGCAGCTCAAGAGCATGGGGCCTCTCAGCCAGATCGTGGAGATGATTCCGGGGCTGAATAAAGTGATGCGCGGCCCCGAGGCAGCAGCAGCCCTCGATGGAAAGCAGATGAAGCGGATCGAGGCGATCGTGCTGTCCATGACCCCAGAGGAGCGGAAGAACCCGCAAATAATCGGCGGGAGCCGCAAGCGGCGTATCGCCAGGGGTAGCGGCACGACACCAGCAGACGTGAACCGCCTTCTCAACCAGTTCTTCGAAATGCAAAAGATGATGAAGGCGATGGCGGCAGGGAAAGGACCCTTCGGCAAGGGTAAGATGCCTCCCGGTTTTCCGGGAATGTTGAGATAGTCTCTCTATGGTCAGCATCAAGGGGCGCGATGAGCGCCCCTTTGTTATTGGCGAGTAGCGAGAGCGGATTATCTACTCGCCACTCACTACTCGCTTCAGCCCACCCGATTGCCGTAGAGTCTTGACGAAGAGCGCTGCAGCGAGACAGAGCGGTAGCCAGATGCCTGTGAACGCTCCTGCCCGGCGATGGTTGGTAGCGTCCAGTACAAGCGAGACAAGAAAAGAAGCTGCTAGACTGCCTAGATAGCCCTCGGCAGGAACTTGGTCTATGATCCTCAGGACAGCTGCCGGAGAGGGAATTGCCCTTTCGCGGCGCTGGACTACTGCCTGCACCTTTTCCCAGGCAAGGCGCGCCTGGGCAGCCATCTCACGATCGTGCCTTCTAGCCCCTCCCTGAGCGCCGTAGCTCTCTGCTTCTCCCATTATCCACCATATATGAGCGCTCTTGCGCTAGATCTATCCCACTGCCTATCCGCTCGGTTGGCCGATGCTCTGAAACCGTATCCGCAGCTACAATAGCTTTTTTAAGCAGCATCCTGACTTCAGAATTCTGCTTCAACACGCAGGAGATATGCCACTACATCGCATCACCCAGCGCTAGCACTCTATTCGCGATTGCATCGCCTACCTCAACGGTTGAGTTTCGCCCACCGAGGTCAGGTGTCCGAATGCTGCGCTCTCCTAGCACCCCGCTGACGGCTCGATCTACAAGCAGCGCAGCTTTCTCTTCACCAAGTTTCTCCAGCATCATCTTGCCGGCTAGGATTGCTGCAACCGGGTTCGCTATTCCCTTTCCAGCAATATCGGGCGCGCTGCCGTGGATCGGCTCGAACATTGATGGGGTGCCCTCGGTATTGATGTTACCGCCTGGGGCTAGCCCGAGACCTCCGACCAGAGCGGCGGCTAGGTCTGTGATGATGTCTCCAAAGAGATTGGGTGCCAGCACAACCTGGTAGTGCTCAGGACGGCGCACGAAGAACATGGTTATGGCATCCACTAGGGTGTACTCGAGTTCGATCTCTGGGTAGTCTGCAGCGACCTTATCGATGGTCTCACGCCAGAGCTCATACATCTCTATCAGGACGTTAGCCTTGTCGACCGCTGTGACCCTGCGGAAGCCCTTTTTCCGCGCCAGTTCGAATGCGTAACGCGCGGCGCGTTCGGTGCCAGCGGCTGTAATGGCGCCTAGGTGGAAGCCCAGCTTTTGTGGAGGGGAGACCTCGGCCTCTATCTCGAATTTGGCCTTATAAAGCCGCCTATTCAGCGTCAACTCTGTTTCGTGCCGGTTTCCATCGAAGTGGTCACCGAGGCTGATGTAGAAATCCTCGCTGTTCTCACGAACGACGTAGAAATCGATATCACCTGGATCTTTACCTTTAAGCGGGCTATCTATCCCTGGGTATAGCTTGATTGGGCGCAGGTTGACGTGCTGGTCGTAGTGAAAGCGAAGCCTGAGAACACCGGCTATCTGGAGCAATTTTTCCGATACTCGTGGATCGCCCAGGGCGCCGAAGAGAATCGCTTCGGTCTTGCCGATCTCGTCAAGCTCGCTGTCGGTTATTACCACGCCGGTCTCGATGGTCCGTTTAGCGCCGATAGGAAAGAAGCGCCAATCCCAATGGATGCCAGCTACTCTTCCGGCTGCTGATAGCACTTTTTGGGCTTCGGCTATCACTTCTGGCCCGATGCCATCCCCTGGGATGACAGATACGGTATGTTTAGACATCGTTGTCTTCCTCCTCAGATAGAGCCAGGTCCACAGGGATGCGCAGGGATCCGGCGGGTGCGCAATAGCATAGCAGAAATCGTTTGAAAGGTGCTTGGCAAACGAGGGGAACAGTATATGCAAACATGGCAGTCGAGTTTGGATGTAGGAGCATTTTGCTGTGAGAGTGGTCCCATACCTGTTGATAATTATGATATTAGTCGGCGGTATCGTTGTCGCCTTTCAAACTTACAACGAGGAAACGGGAGAATCGCAGTCGCTATTAGCCCGTCCAACAGTTACGCCGCGGCCATGGCCAACCTCGCCACCACGGCCACCTTCGCCCACTTTTAACGCCGAACCTTTTCAGCCATTGGAATCTAACCAGGCTAACGTAGTGCCGGGGCTTCAGCCGCCGACCTCTGCACTGCCAGCACAACCCGGTGGTTCCGAAGCTAGCCCTACGCCCGCTCCTGGCGCACCAACTCAAACCCCTGTAACTCCGTCTCAAGGGACTCCTGGAGCGGCAACGGCTACACCTGCGGCTGCAACGGATGCGACGTTGTATGTGGGTAATACAGGGGGCGAAGGTGTGTATATTCGGGCTACCCCGAGAATGGACGACACTCTTAGGCCATGGGCGGATAACACTCCCATGGTTGTAATTGGCCCCAGAATAGAGGGAGACGGGCACATGTGGGAGCGGGTACGCGCGCCCGATGGTAGCGAGGGGTACATACCGTCGGAGTATCTGGTTGGCCGCCCTTAGTCGACATAAGGTTCGATTATCGCGTCTCACGCTCGCCGTCATACTCTCTTACTGCTGAGGATGCACTCCGACCATCTGCAGCGATACAATAGGGTAGGGAGTTTCCTTTTTCAGAGCTTCATATCGCAGCCATTGACCGCTGTATGGGTAGCTAAAGGCGGGTCCAGGGCACTCAACGCTGCGCTCGCTCGCGTCACGGGGGTGTCCCTAAAATTTATCTGTTTATGCAGAAGTCAAGAGATACTACACAGTAGGAGAAGGGGGATCGAGTCTCAAGTGAAGACGGTGTCGGCAACATCAGCCGGAGGGGTTGTGGTCCGGAAGATTGGAGACCAGATTCAGGTTGCTCTCGTCGGCAACAGCAGTCGAAACACCTGGTACCTCCCGAAGGGTGGATTGGCTAAGGGCGAGACCATAGAACAGGCAGCGATCCGGGAGGTCACAGAAGAGACCGGCCTGCAGGTGAGGATGGTTAAGGCAATCCACCCTATCGAGTACTGGTTTCACGTCCGAGGGGCCAGGGTGCACAAGACGGTGCACTACTTCCTGATGGAGCCTACCGGGGAGGGGGATTTTTCTCAACGGGATTGGGAGAACGACCAGGCTGATTGGTTCGAATTAGATGATGCCTTGGCGGTTATGAGCTACGAAAATGAGAAAGAGGTAGTACGAAAGGCTGTTGAGATGCTGTAGCTGCAGCTTTCCGATCGAATCCGATTTCTAGATTCTCAGATACTTCTTCCGCCACTTAGTGAAGCTGGAGGCCAAGTGAACGCCAGGCCAGGCAAGTTTTCCGTGAATTGCTCCCTGAGATAGAGCCTGGAGAAATCCATCTCTCCCCATCTCGAACTCGGGAATCTCTACGTAGGCTCCCCCGATTTCCCACCAGGTGTGAGCGTCACTCCCCGCCCCCATCAGCTTTTGGCGTTCTACTGCAAATTGCTCGGCAGACAGCGCATCCCTCTTGAAGGTGATTCGGGCGTTGAGCACTTCAATCACGTCCACAAGATCCACGATTTCCAGCAGGGCTTCTTTTTTCAGCACGCTTTTCCGGACCCTATCGAAAGGGTGGGGGATGTACACCACGCCGCCCTGGCGACGGATCTCTTCGGCGGTAACCCCGGGGCTCAAGCCCTTGGGTATCTCTTCCTGGAGAAACAGCCCGATGATCTCACCGTGGGTCGTTTTTATCTCTTCACCGGCAATCACGGTAAAGGGAGCGATCTTCTGCAGCTCGAGGGCGGCGCTCAACTGATTATGGTCGGTGAGAGCGATACAATCGAGCTCGCGTCGCTGGCAGGTTTGGATAATGGTATCCAAGCTCATATTGCCGTCAGGTGAACGGTTACTGTGCATGTGGAGGTCGCATTTCATGGTTTTCACGTCCACAGAAGGGCTATGCTGATGCCTAGTAGCGAGCCGAAGAATACTTCGACTCTAGTGTGGCCTAACAGCTCTCTCAATCTCTCTTCGCTAAATCTCTGGCGTTTGAAGTATTCGTCGAGCATTCTATTCAAGATGCGCGCCTGAATGCTGACCGCCTGCCTGATGCCGGCTGCATCGTACATAACGACGGCAGCAAAGACCACGGCTACAGCGAAAGTAATGGATTGGACACCCTCAATCAGGGCTACCTCTGTTGCGAGTGCGCTGACTAACGCTGAGTGGGAACTCGGCATACCCCCAGCGCTGACCAGACGCCAGAGATCCAATTGCCGTTCCTGTAAGAAAAAAATCAGCACATTCAGCACCTGAGCTATTGCCCAGGCCGTCGCCGACACGAGCAGCGCGTGATTTTGGAAGACTTCCAACGGTCAACCCCCATGAGAGATTGGGCTTGTTTTTGATTTCCGGCAGATGGACAGGCAAAGCTCGTATATAAGCTTATCAGATACCGGTTTTTCTTGAGGTTTGCTCGTCAATCGACCTGTCCAGGGACCTCGGTGGGCATAAGGTTGATCCCCTGCCCATCCTCTTCGCCAGCGAGGAGTCTACTAACCCGGAGTTCAGCCCTATCCAACATCGACGTGCATAAGTTCGCGAGCTTCATTCCAAGTTCGAACTGCTGGATGCTGTCCTCCAGGGTCAAACCGCCTTCTTCAAGGGTCTGAATCGTCGTCTGGAGTGTCTCGAATGCCTGTTCGAATGTCAGTTCCTCAGCGTTCACTTAACCCCCCATTTTGGTCCTGAGTCCTTGTGCCTGTTGCTTGTTGCCTGCTGTTTTATTGTTCAGCGCTGGTTACGATTGTATGGATGGTTCCGTCGGCTACCCGTATATTCAACTC
>JBMNNU010000378.1:0-3086 GCA_050942695.1 Chloroflexota bacterium | reverse complement strand
ATGTACCAAGGATCTGTGTCGTCAACAAGATGGACCGGAGAGGCGCGGACCTCGACCGAACCATCGGTATGATCGAGAAGCGACTCGGGGCTCACCCCGTGCTGCTGCAGCTTCCTGTAGGCCATGAAGATGGCTTCAGGGGTGTAGTCGATCTGCTGGAGATGGAGGAAATCACCTTTAACGACGACCCAATGGAGCCTTTCAAGAGGGGGCCGATCTCTCCTGAAATGCAGGCAGAAGCCCAGGCACAGCGGGAGCAGTTGGTGGAGAAGGTCGCGGAGACCTCCGACGAGCTGATAATGCAGTACCTTGAAGGGGAAGAAATCAGCGGGGTACAACTGAAAGAAGCCATCAGGAAGGCTACTATCGAAGGTAAGCTGGTGCCGGTCTTGGCTGGTAGCTCTCTGAAGAATAAGGGAATTCATCAGTTGCTGAACGCCATTGTCGACTACCTGCCATCGCCCTTGGACGTGCCTCCGGTAGCGGGTACTAACCCAGACACCGAGGATGTTGAGGCACGGCGAGCCGACGAATCGGAGCCCTTCTCGGGTTTGGTATTCAAGATCGTTGCCGATCCCTTCGTGGGTAGGTTGGCCTACTTCCGAGTCTACTCGGGTAAGCTTAGCTCAGGGTCTTACACCTTTAACGCCGTTAAGGGACAGCGAGAGCGGATCGGTCGCCTGTTGAAGATGCACGCCAATCACCGTGAGGAGGTGTCCGAGGTGATTGCCGGCGACATCGCCGCGGTGGTGGGTCTGAAGCACAGCGCTACCGGCGACACGCTCTGCGATGAAAACCATCCCATTCTGTTGGAGGCAATCAAGTTCCCGGAACCGGTCATCTCGGTCGCTATCGAGCCGGCAACCAAGGCCGACCAGGATAAGATGTCGACGGCTTTGGGGCGTCTTAGCGAGGAGGACCCAACCTTCCGCGTGCGCACCGACCTAGAGACGGGGCAGACCCTGATCTCAGGAATGGGCGAGCTACATCTGGATGTGATCGTCACTCGCATGACCAGGGAGTTCAAGGTCAACGCAAAGGTGGGCACACCCCAGGTAGCCTACAGGGAGACGATTACTCGGCAGGCCAAGGCCGAAGGTCGATTCGTGCGACAAACGGGTGGCCGCGGCCAGTTCGGCGACGTGTGGCTTGAAGTTGAGCCCTTGCCGGCTGGAACGGGGTTCGAGTTCGTTAACAAGATCGTGGGTGGGGCTATACCTAAGGAGTACATACCGGCTGTTCAGGCGGGAGCGAAGGAGGCTATGGAGACAGGCATCCTAGCGGGATACCCCATGGTGGACGTTCGTGTAACCCTTGTGGATGGCGATTACCACGAGGTCGACTCATCGGAGATGGCCTTTAAGATCGCCGGGTCCATGGGCTTTAAGGCTGCAGCGAGTAAGGCGGGTCCACAACTGCTGGAGCCGATGATGCAGGTAGAGGTGGTGATGCCTGAGGAACTCCTCGGAGACGTCATGGGTGACCTCACATCCCGTAGAGCTCAGATCCAGGGTATGGAAGCCCTGGGCGACTCCCAGGGGGTGAAAGCGCTGGTGCCGATGGCCGAAATGTTTGGCTATGCCACCGATCTCCGCTCCATCACCCACGGGCGTGGGAGCTACACGATGGAGTTCTCACACTATGAGCCGGTACCTACCAACGTAAGCAAGGAATTGCTGGAGAAGGCCAACCGCAAGTAAAGAGTGTATGTAAAAGAGCTCCTATGAGCAACTGCTTATAGGAGCTCTTTCTGTTAGCTTAGCTCCTCCCACAGAAACGCCGAAGTCCGTATACCACCGTAGAAGTTGCCCAGGTCGAAGCGTTCGTCCGGAGCGTGAGCGTGGTCGTCGGGTAGAGACATGCCCATCAAAATGGAGGGTGCGCCCAGGATCTCCTCAAAAGAGGCTACTATTGGAATAGATCCTCCCGATCGGATGAAAGCTGGTTTAAGCTGGAAAGCCCTTTCAATCGCCCTCGATGCGGCTTGGACAGCAGGGTGGTCCAAAGGGGTGATAACAGGCTTTCCCGAGTGGAATCGCTCTATGCTCATTTCAACCACAAGCGGGCACAAAGCTCGAATTCTGGCCTCCAGCAGATCCATGATCGTCTCCGGATCCTGGTCCGGGACCAATCGGCAGCTTATCTTAGCCGAAGCCCTGGATGGCAACACCGTCTTGACCCCTTCGCCGATAAAGCCTCCCCAGATCCCATTGATATCTAGGGTTGGCCGAGCCCACATCCGCTCCAGGGTGGTGTAGCCCTCTTCTCCCCACAGTGCAGGCGCTCCGATTTCCCTGCGCAACTTATCCTCGTCGAACGGTAAGTCGGCAAACTGCCGCCGTTCCTCAGCGCTTAATGGGCGCACACTATCGTAGAAGCCGGGGACATCGATACGGCCATGCTCATCCTTCAAGCGGGCAATGATGCCGGCCAGCACCTGAACCGGATTGGGAACGGCACCTCCAAAGCTCCCGGAGTGCAGGTCGACCTCGGCACCTTTGAGGTTCACCTGGATGTAGGCGATTCCTCGCAATCCGTAGCATATCGAAGGAATCCCTTTATCGAACCAACTGGTATCCGAAATCACCACGAAATCCGATCTCAACAGCTCCCTATGGTCCGCCAGAAACTGCTCTAAGTGGTCGCTTCCGACCTCCTCCTCTCCCTCGATCAAAACCTTGAGGTTTACGGGGAGCCTGCCGTTCACCATCATGTGAGTCTCGATCGCCTTCCAGTGCATGAATAGCTGCCCTTTGTCGTCGGCAGCGCCTCGAGCATAGAGTGCCCCATTTCGCACCTGAGGGTCGAAGGGCGGCGTAGTCCAGAGATCCAGAGGGTCAGGGGGCTGGACGTCGTAGTGGCCGTACACCAGCACAGTCGGCTTGTTGGGTGCCTGTAGCCACTCTGCGTATACCAGTGGAGCGCCCCCGGTAGACATCACCTCTGCCCTGCTCATGCCTATGGATCTGAGATGGTCAGCGGCAAATTGGGCGCAGCGAACCATATCGTCGGCGTGTTCAGGTAGAGCGCTGATGCTGGGGATCCTGAGGAAATCCTTCAACTCCTCCAGGAAACGGTCTTGATTT
>JBMNNU010000377.1:0-3111 GCA_050942695.1 Chloroflexota bacterium | reverse complement strand
CCGCCCCTTCAGGTCTGATAGGTAGTCACACAGGTCGATGGGCACCCTATCCAGCTTGAACTGCCCCGACTCCAGCCTTGCCATGTCGACCAGGTCCTGGATCATGGCATTCATTCGCCTGCCTCCGGTTACAATAGATGCAGCGTTCCGCTTAAGGTCGCCGTCCTGCCCTGTCTTTTCGAGCAGCTTCTCGATGATCTGGGCTTGGCCGATGATAGAGGTGAGGGGTGTGCGGAGGTCGTGGGAGACGGTGCGGACGAGGTCCTCCTGCTGCTCCTGGAGTTCGTGTAAACCCGTTATGTCCGAGAAGGTAACGACAGCGCCCAACAGCCTCCCGTCTTCAGTTTGAATCGGCGCTGCGCTTGTGGATAACCATACGGTCTCGGACGGGCGCGGGTGGATTACTACCTGGATGCCTGTAACCGTCTGCCTGTGGAGCGCACGGTACATGGGCATATCCTCTAGGGGAAACGGTTTTCCATCGGCCGTTTCCACTCGCACTCTCGCCACCTGCTGCTCCAGCGACAATCGCCGCTCGTCCGCAGATATGCCGAATATTCTCTTGCCGGCGGCATTCATCCGCACAATCTCTCCCTTTAGCCCTACCACCATGACACCATCGACGATGGACGAGATGGTCGCGTCCAGCTCGGCCATGTAACGCTCCCGCTCGGCCTCCGCCCGCTTGCGCTCGGTCACGTTGCGCACAACAGCTATGACCTGCCCTTTTAAAAAGGGTAATATCCTCGCCTCGAAGACCTGTTCACCCTGAGGCAGCAACAACGAGTACTCTTGGGTGATGAGAGTGTCGGTTTGGATGGCTTTTTCTGTCGCATTCCGGAGAATATTAGCTGCCTCAGGTGGCAGGACATCGTGCACCCTTTTACCCAACAACTTCTCCTTGGGGACAAACAGATCGGCTGTTCGCCCTGCTTTTACGTCTAAGTAGGCGCCTTCAGAGTCGAGCCGGAAGTAGAGATCGGGAAGCGCCTGGAATACGGCCTGCAGCTCGGCGTTTGCCTCTTTCAGTTGTTGCTCCGCCTGCTTGCGCTCGGTGATCACCTCGGTGAACATGGTGATCCCCCCCACCCGGCCCTGCGCGTCCCACCAGGGCCGCAACTCCCAACGGATCCACTCTACTTTCCCGTCAGCTCGCTCGAAGCAATCCTCCTCGCAGCGCTCAACGCAGCCGGACAGTGCCCGCTGATGGGCCTCCTTCCACCGTTGAGGGATATCCGGAAAGACCTCGTAATGGGACAGGCCGATGATGTCTCGACCGTCGAGGTGATAGTCTGTTAGCCACCGCCTGCTGGCGAGCAGGTAGCGCATCTCCCTGTCGAACATCGCCACGGCCGCCGGAGCATGCTCCACGAACTGCCGGAGCAGTCTCTCGCTGGCTCGCAATGCCTGCTCCGTTCGCTTGCGGACGGTGATGTCGCGTGCGATGATCGCAACACCCTCGATACGGCCTGACCGGCCTTTCAGAGGAGAGCCTGTGAGGGAAATATCGATCCAGGCGCCATCCTTCCGCAGTTGTACCGTTTCCAGGGGGCCGACGCACTCTCCGCTGCGAAGCCGCTTCAGTAGCGATCCCACATCATCCTGACGATCCTTGGGGGCGAGAAAGGAAAGATGTTTGCCCTTCACATCCTCAATTCGATAACCATAGACCCTTTCGGCACCAGGGCTCCAACTGGTGATATTGCCGTCGGGGTCCATGTCGATGATAGCATCCTGGGATGTCTCCACTATGGATGCCAAGTGGGTGCTACGTTCCTCTATCTCGGCCCGCCGTATGGCCGAAGCGATCCTGTCGGCGATCAGTTGCAGCAGCCTCAGGTCGCTTTCGGTGAAATGGCGCACCCGCTTCGTTCCCACCTGGATAACCCCGATCAGCCTCCCATGGAGCATCATGGGCGCCCCTATCATCGAATGGGCCTTTTTACACAGGCGGCTGCTGACCTCATCCTCACCGGACAAGTTATCGGCGATTAACGGCTCCCTCGTGGCCGCAATCCTCCCAGCAAACCCCTCTCCAACCGGCACAGTCACCCACTTAGCAGCTTCATCCATCCCAACGGAAGCGCGGACAACAAGATTCCGTCCATCTTGAGTTACCAGTAGGAGCGTGGCGGTGTCGCCGGACAGCGCATCTCGAGTACGGACCAACAGCACATGGAGAAGCTCCTCCATGGAGAGTCCTGAAAGGGTAGCTTCGGAGATGCCCTGTAGCGCCTCGAGCATTTCTGCCGACTCGCGAGACTCTCTCGTGGCGCGCTCTAGTTCGGATGCAAGCCTGGCGTTTTCCAGCCCCATGCCCAAGATAGTAGCGATGGCGTTGATCGTCGCCATCTCTTCTTTGCTATAACTACGGCGGGTACGAGCAAGATAAGCCATGACACCGACTAACCGTCCGCAGGCCTGGAGCGGAAGCACTACTAGACTCCGGAAGCCGAGATTCCTCCACTGGCTGGCCATGGGGTTTTCGGGGGGGAGGAACTCGATCTCCTCGATAACCTGTGCCTTTTTCTCTCTGGCTGCCTTGGTGGTGTAGAGGTTTGCATCGAAGGAAATCTCCTGGATGATGTCTAGCTCGCTTTCGGGCGCTCCGCACCAGGAGTGCAGGTACAGAAGTCTCCGGTCGACATCAGCCCTCCATAGCAGCACGGTGTCAGCCCTCAAGGCTGATTGAGCGGTTCGAAGCAGAGACCTGGCAGTCTCGTCACAATCTAGGCTGCCGGCCATCTTAAGAGCCGCTCGGCCGATGGCATCCAAGAGCTGCCTGGCCTCTGGCGAAGTGGTGCGAACCGATACGGTATTCGCCATCTCGCAGCTATCCTCCGGGCTCCTATTGCAGGAATATTTTTGAAGCCGATCCCCAACAAGCTAACGTTTATTGGCATACCATGTACCATAGACTCGTCTAGAGGACATGGTTCACGGCACGAGTCACAATGTAGCGTCGGACCGTTACACGATCTGGCTGTTTGTGTGTACCATCCCGTACTCAGCGGTGTCCGCCATGTTTCCGGGAAGAGCTTCTCATGCACCCGTAGTGCAGGGCGCTCTGCCCTGCAGCCCTCGTTGGTATATGCCATCCTGGATGATGCA
>JBMNNU010000033.1:0-17648 GCA_050942695.1 Chloroflexota bacterium | reverse complement strand
CGCGGTTTAGCGATCTATGCAGCGGTCAGTAGATAGGCTTGGTCAACGCTGACCTGGGGTCAGGATGCTGAGGATCAGCCAGAAGCCGAGCGCTACCACTACCGTTAGACCCAGCCCGAGTATCCAACCAAGTGGCCATGGAGAACCGGTGATGAAATAGGTCTGTAGCAGTAAGGCGATCGCCACCGCGAAGCTGCTGGCAAGCAGCGCCAGTATCAGGCGATTGACAACCCCGTTAAGGGTGTTTAAGAGCCGATCGGTATCTTGAAGGTTCATATTGACCGTCAGGTTTCCCCTCTCCATACGAGTGAGAAGCCTATCGACGCGGCGCGGCAGCGAAACGGCAAGCTCGCTCAAATCGAATAGCGTGGGGAATAGCTTCTTACCCCAGTAGTGGGGCTGCAGCCGCTCCCAGGTGAGCTGGAGAACATAAGGCCGGAGCACATCCGCGGCGCTGAAGTCCGGGTCCAGCGATCGCGCCAAACCCTCGTTCATGGCCATGGTCTTAATCAGCATGGCCAGGTTGGAGGGCAGTTGTAGGTGGTGCCGCCGAGTAATGGCCATGGCCTCGTCCAGGATCTGGGATACGTCGATCTCCTTCAGCGGTATGTTCCAGTACAGAGAGAGGAGATGGCCCAGGTCGTGCCGCAAACGCTCCATCTGGACGTTGCTGCCCGTGATACCCAGCGCTACCAGTTGGTCCACTACCCTGTCCAAATCCTGATTGGCTATCGATAGGAGAAGTCGCAGCAACGTTTCTCGCGTGGGATCATCGAGCTGGCCCACCATCCCATGGTCCAGGAGACCGATGACGTTGCCCTCCATGATAACGAAGTTGCCCGGGTGGGGATCGGCGTGGAAGAAACCGTCCTCCAGCACCATCTTGAATACGACCCGGGCAGCCCTTCTCGCAAGCGCCGGCTTATCGATTTCGGCAGCCTCGTAAGATTGGAGGTCGCTGATTTTTACCCCATCGAGCCTCTCCATAGTGAGGACCCGCCTAGTAGTGTAATCCCAATAGATTTTGGGTATTCTTAAAAGATGGCTATCTTTGAAATTCTGCCGGAACAGATCGGCGTTTCGACCTTCCCTGAAGTAATCCAACTCTCCTTTGAGGGTCGTCGCGAACTCCTCTGCTAGGGCTGGGAAGTTGTATACTTTCCCCCAGCTCGTCCGGTTTTCGGCTAGCTTGGCCAGATCCATCAATATAGCGAGGTCCTCCTCCACCACTCTCGCCACTTTCGGCCGCTGGACCTTAACTACCACCTGTTCCCCAGTTTTGAGCCTGGCCGAGTGGACCTGGCCGATGGATGCCGATCCCAACGGCTCCTGATCGAACTCAGCGAAAATATCCGTCGGGAGGCCACCCAGTTCTTGAGCTATCTGCCGCTCTATCGATGGCCACGGCTCGGGCGGGACCGCATCCTGTAGTCGGGACAGCTCCGCTAGGTAGTCGGGAGGGAGCAGGTCGGACCTGGTAGACAGGATTTGGCCTAGCTTGATGTAGGTGACACCCAACTCCTCCAGGGCCATACGAAGATGCTCGGCTCGAGTTTGATGAGGCTTGCTCCTCCTGCCGAACAGTCGCCAGTGGAAGGGGTTTAGTTGGGTTAAGCCCAATTGGGCCAGCAGCCAGCCAAACCCATGGCGGGCCAGGACCTGCGCTACCTGTTGCAGACGTCGCAGGCGTCCCAGGGGTATCTGTGCTAACGGGTCGAATTGAGGTTGGTTATGGCGAGTATCCATATATGAAAGGATACCCTAGATCGCGTCGGCTAGAAAGGTTTGGGGCAACTTGATTTCTTTGTCCTAATTAGCGATGATGCAGCAGGCGTATAAAATCGTGTTGTATACTGCCAACTCTGCCGTTTTGATTTCGGCACTATACTCTCATACTTGTCTGAAACGGATGGAATAATCGAGAATGAGCGAATTTCCCAGGAGTCCCATTCCCGACGTTGCGCTGGTGCGGCGTCATTTTTCAAAGGAGCAGATAGAGGACGTAGCCGGAGAGGTGCGTAAAGAGCTAGCCCGAGTGGGATTAGCCCAGAGGGTAAAGCCAGGACAGCGGATAGCACTCACGGCTGGGAGTAGGGGTGTAGCGAACATAGCCCTGATTCTGAAGACGATCGCGGACGAGCTGAAGAAGCTGGACGCAAAGCCCTTCATAGTGCCGACTATGGGTAGCCATGGGGGAGCGACGCCGGAGGGTCAGGTTGAGCTGATAGCGGAGTACGGGATCACCGAGGATGCGATGGGGGTGCCGATCCTATCCTCCATGGAGACGGTGGTCATAGGTAAGAATCCCAGCGGCATAGCGGTGCACATGGATAAAAACGCATACAGCGCTGATGGGGTTGTCGTCGTAGGCCGCATAAAGAACCACACCAATTTCAGAGCTCCCATAGAGAGCGGCCTCTGCAAGATGATGGCGATCGGGCTGGGCAAGCAGAAAGGGGCGGAAGCGATTCACAGCGGCAATCTTGCCGAAGAAATCCCAGAGGCAGCGCGGATCATGATCGAGACCGGCAAGATCCTGCTGGGGGTGGGGACGGTCGAGAACGCCTACCACCAGACTTACAAGATCGTGGCGGCCCCACCTGAGAAGATCCACGATACCGACCGTGAGTGTCTGGTGATAGCTAGCCAGCTCCTCCCTCGGGTGCCCTTCGACGAGCTGGGTGTTCTGGTTGTAGATGAGATCGGCAAGAACATCTCCGGCAGCGGAATGGACTATAACGTCATAGGGATGTGGCGACGAGCGGGTGAGCCCCCCTTCACCCCGATGTACCATCGGATAGTAGTGTTGAACGTTACACCGGAGTCCCACGGCAACTGCATAGGAATCGGCGCCGCCGACTTCACTACCCGCAAACTGGTAAACCAGTTCGATCCTAAGAAGACCTACTGGAACGGCATTACTGCCAACGGCTTTGGAGGGGTCAAGATCCCCTTCACCCTCGATACCGACGTCGAGGCGGTGGAGGTGGCCTGGAAGTCGGCAGAGCGGTTGGGTAAACCCGGCCTGGTGCGGATCAAGAACACGATGGAGTTGGGGGAGTTCTACGCTACCGCCGACCTAGTGGAACAGTTGAAGGGCCATCAGGAGTACGAGGTTGTGCGGCCTCTAGGCCCGATGCCTAGGGATGCGGAGGGGAATCTACTGTGGGGATGACCGAGTGACGGGGTGATGCGGAGACGGGGGGAGTGGGAGACGGACCCCACCCCCGGCCCCTCCCCGCAACGGGGAGGGGAGAGAAACTCCCTTTCCCTGGTGGACTCCCTCTCCCACTGCAGTGGGAGAGGGGACTAGGCGTCTCCGCGTCCCCGTGTCTCCGTGTCTCCACAACCCCCGTCAGAACATGGGCTCCTGGAGGTACATCTGCACCGACTCCTGGTAGTTGAGCGTCTCGCTCTTTGCGAGCGTGCCGGATGCGATGTCCAGAACCGTTCTGTAGAGCCGCTCGCCGGCCTCCTCCGGGGTTTCAATGCCCTCGATGATCGTGCCGGAGTAGCAGTCCACGCTTCCCCTCGCTCGCGCGTAGGTTGCGGGGTTGCCCGTTAACCACAGTTGTGGAACGACCACAGAGGGACAGGGCTCTAGGAGGTCCTTGCCGGGCAGCCCGCCCCCGCCCGCCTGGAAAAAGACCAGGTTGGCCCCTGCAGCGGTGTACCCCGCGAATATCGATGTGCTGCTCTGCCAACTGTCGACGAAGTAGAGGCCCTTCCCTTTCGGTCGCTCGGCGTACTGGAGCACCCCCTGGAGCGGCGCATACCCGGCCTTGTGTATCGAGCCCAGACTCTTCTCCTCCAGTGAGCTGATCCCGCCCTTGATGTTGGCCGGCACAGGGTTGACGGAGCGGAGGTCTAATCCGGAGGCTTTGGCCTTCTCCTCTACGTTCCGAACGGCATCCAGGAGCGCCCTAGCCACCTCCTCGTTCACGGCTCGCTTGGCCAGGAACTGCTCGGCACCGATCACCTCTGTGGTCTCTCCAAACATGGATATCCCGCCGGCCGCAACTATCTTATCCGACAGGTAGCCCATAGCCGGGTTGCCGGCCACACCCGAGGTCGCGTCGGAGTAGCCGCATTTGATGCCGATGGAGAGGTGCTCATCTCCCACCTCCTGGCGGCGCAGCTTCGATGCTTCGTACACCATCTCGCGGGCCAGTTCTATCCCCCTTTGGAGAGAGGAGAAAGCGCCCCCGTCCTTCAGCGGGTCCAAAAGCTCGACTCGTTTACCGCTCCGAGCTATTTCATCGGCGATCCTTGTAGGGTTCAACTCGGGGTAACCTGCCGCCGTGCTCGCTCCATGAACGATCACCGAGGCTACGTTGGGGTTGAGACCCAGCCCGATAAATACCCGAGCGATGGTCTCCCGGTCGCGATCAGTGCGGCCTGCTCCGAAATCGGGGGTGATGAGAGTCTTGGTGCCGGGGACCATTTCGCAGATTTTTGAAGCGAGAAAACCGGATGGGATCACCAAAACGTAGTTGCGGGTGCCTACGGAGCCATCGGGCCGCTGATAGCCAAGAAAAGACATATCAGGTTCCTCATTGCGTAGGGGGCGGGCACCCTGCCCGCCCCCTTACATTGTTTTTCTTAGAATAGGGGCTCTTGCATGTACATCTCGATAGGATCGGTGTAGTTGAGGGTTTCGGTGCGCGCCAGCGTGCCGGAGGCTATGTCGATTATCGTCCTGTAGAACCGCTCGCCGGCCTCTTCCGGCGTCTCCGTGCCCTCGATAACCGTGCCGGAGTAATAGTCGATGCTGCTCTTAGCAGCAGCGTAGGTCTTGGGATTGCCGGTAACCCAGAGCTGAGGCGCCACACCCGAGGGGCAAGGCTCCAGCAGGTCCTTGCCTCCCAGCCCGCCGCCACCCAATTGGAACATCACGATGTTAGCACCAGAGGCGGCGTAGCCGGCGAAGAGGGAGAGGCTGCCCATCCAGTTGTCGACGAAATAGAGTCCCTTCCCTTGCGGCCGCTCGCCATACTTCAAGATCCCCTGAATAGGCGCCGACCCGGCTTTATGGATTGCCCCCAGGCTTTTCTCCTCCAGCGAGCTGATGCCGCCCTTCAGATTGGAGGGCACGGGGTTCACCGTGCGGATGTCTAACCCCGTGGCCTTGGCCTTGGCCTCGATCAGGTTGGCCGCATCGAGGATCGCCTGTCCGATCTCCGGCGTCACGGCCCGTTTGGCCAGGAACTGCTCGGCTCCGATGATCTCTGTGGTCTCTCCGAAGAGGGCTGTGCCGCCTGCCGAGACGATCTTGTCGTACAGGTATCCCACAGCCGGGTTTCCCGCAATGCCGGAGGTGGTGTCGGAGTGGCCGCATTTGACGCCGAGACAGAGATACTTATCATCTACCTCCTCGCGTCGGCATTTGGAGGCCTCGTAAACCATCTCTCTTGCAAGCTCAATCCCCTTGGCCAGAGATCCCAGGGTGCCTCCATCCTTGGCGGGGTTGAGTAGCTCAACACGCTTGCCGCTCTTGGCAATCTCGTGTGCGATCTTCTCCGGATCCAACTCGGGATAGCCAGCGCCAGGGCTTAACGGGTGGACGATAACCGAGGCGACGTTTGGGTTGAGGCCGAGCCCGATGAGCGTCCTGGCAATGGTCTCGCGATCGTTAGCAGTGCGGCCGGAGCCGTGGTTGGCGGTAATGATGGTTTTTGTGCCTGGGACCATGTCGCAGATCTTCGCGGCGAGGAAGCCCTGGGGTATGACCAGGACGTAGTTGCGGGTTCCTACGGTGTCATTCGGCCTGACATATCCTAAGAAGCTCATCGCTTATCCCCTTCCTTCCAGATCGCCCCTGGCACGGGTTCCCTCGAGATTGTGAATGTGGACCATAGCTCCTTTGGATATGGCTTGGTTGGCCACGCCTATGGTCTCACCATATTTCCTGATGATTCCATCCTTCGAGATATTTTGTAGGGCTATCTTGAAGCCGAAGGGAATCTTCTCGATAGCCTCCAAAGTTAGGATCTCTTTACCTAGGCGAGCGGCTACTTCGTCGCCGGGCTCTATCTCGTCGATAGCCGTGGCGACATTGTCCGCTGAGTGCATAATCAGAGCACGCTTGGTCGGCATTTTTGATCCTCCTGTTAGTTTTTAAGACAAAAGCTTTAACGTTGCCAGAGTGTACACCTGGCTGGCGTTGACCAGTTCATCCACGGTGACGTACTCGTTTGCCACATGGACTCGATCGGCACCGCCGGGTCCATGTAGAACTATCGGAACACCGAGCATCCCCTTAATAAAGGATGCGTCGGTTCCGCCAGCCTTCGCACGGATTTTGGGGCGGAAACCGTGGACACTCTCGAATGCGTCAGCCACCGTTTTGACCAGGATGTGGTCAGGGTCCATCATCACCGGCGGCCACACCTTCAGCACCTTCATATCGAAATCAGCCCCCTCTTCCAGGGACCCGGCAACTGTCTGTCTGATCTGCTCGAGAGCCTCCTCGACGTCGTGGCTCGGCATCATCCTTCTATCTATGCTAATGGTGCAGCGATCTGCCAAGGTGTTGATCTTGGTGCCGCCCTGGATCATCGTGACGGAAACGCTGCCGTTAGGTACTTCGAACAGCTCGTCCCGATCGGGGAACTCCAGCCTGTCTAGGGCGATGATAGCCCTTGCTGCATTGTGGACAGCATTGATGCCCAAATGGGGTCGCCCTGCGTGAGATCCCTTTCCAATGATGGTGATCTCAACCCACAGAGTACCCCGGTTTCCGATCTCCACTGAATTGAAGGTCGGCTCGCCGACGATGGCGTAGTCGGCTTTAATCTTACCCTTTTTGATCAGCCAGACGGTACCGGCGTCGCTGCCGGTCTCTTCGTCTGCAACAGCGGTGAATAGAATCTCCCCATTGAAAGGGCATCCTGCCCTCTTCAGGGCGAACATGGAGCCCATCATCGCAGCGAGGCCGCCCTTATCGTCGGATGCGCCTCGGCCGTAAATGCGGCCATCTACCAATTCGGCGCCCCATGGATCCCACTTCCAGTCGGCACCTGCCGGGACCACGTCCATGTGGCCGTTGTACAACATGGTTTTCCCGGGTCCGCGACCCTTAAGCTTAGCAACGACGTTGATCAGCTTGTCGCTGGCGGGAACCTTCTCCACTGGTATGCCTTCCTTCTGGAAGAGGGCTACCATCCGGTCGGCGCACTCGCGCGTGTCGCCGGGCGGGTTTACGCTTGGAGTCCGCACCAGCGATTGGAGGATCTCGATAAGCTCTTGAGGGGTGATGCGTCCTGTGACGTCGCTGTGAGTCAACGCTGACTCCTTTCAGAAGCAGAAATCAAAATGGGGGGCGGGGCCAACAATGGCCGCGGCCCCCCTATTCTATACATCTTGTTAGTCGGCGTCTTCCTGCGCAAACTCCAAGGTTTTGCTTCTGTACTGCACCCACAGACCACGAACGACGAGACCGATGGCCAGCAGCATGAAGACCAGAGAGATTGGCCTTGTGAAGAACACCGAGTAGTCCCCGTCTGCAATCGTGAGCGCCTGCTTGAGGGATGTTTCCAGTTGAGGCGCCAGGATCACAGCCAGCACCATTGGAGCTAGCGGGAAACCAAACTTCCGGAACAGATAGCCGATCACTCCAAAGATCAGGGCTACCCATACATCGAAGATCTGGTATCGCACGGCGTAGGCGCCGATGACGCAGAACACGACGATCAAGGGACCCAGGATCGGGAACGGGATCAGGGCTATACGAGCCCATACCCCTACCAACGGCAGGTTCAGCACCAGCAGCATGGCGTTACCGATATACATACTGGCGATGACCGTCCAGACCAGCTCCGGTTGCTCGGTGAAGAGCCTCGGTCCTGGCTGGAGGCCGTACATGATAAAGGCGCCCATTAGCATCGCCAGTGTGGGTCCGGGCGGGATGCCAAAGGAGAGGAACGGGATGAACTGGCCCTGCGCCCCTGAGTTATTGGCAGCCTCGGGTCCGGCCACCCCTGCCATCGCCCCATGCCCGAACTTCTCCGGATGCTTGGCGAATCGCTTCTCCATGTCATAGGCTACGAATGTCGTTACCGCCGGGCCGCAGCCGGGCAGCAACCCCATGAAGAATCCGATTAAGCCGGAGCGAACCATAGTGACAAAAGTCTCTCTGATATCCTGCAGAGTTGGTAGCCAGTCCTTGATGTTGGTGTTGTAAATGTGCGAGGCCTCCCTCTCGAGGTTGACTAACACCTCGCCGAAAGCGAATAGGCCGATCACGACAGCCACGAAGTTGACGCCACCCAATAATTCGGGAATGCCGAAGGTTAGCCGTGTGGTGCCTGACATCGGGTCCATGCCGACGACTGCCGCGAGCAGCCCCAGCACCATACCAGTCAAACCCTTGACTAGTGCCCTGCCGGACAAGCTGACCACCAAGCTAAGGGCCATCAACATTAGAGCGGTGTACTCTGCTGGGCCAAAGAGCAGAGCAACGCTGGCCAGAATCGGCGCGAAGAAGGTCACCCCAACCAGCGCCATCGTCCCTGCCACGAATGAGGAAATGGCTGCGATGCCGAGTGCAGGTCCTGCCCGCCCCTGCTTGGCCAGTTCGTAGCCCTCTATTGCCGTTGGCACCGATGCGGCCTCGCCCGGGATGTTGACTACTATTGCAGTAGTGGAGCCGCCGTACATAGCCCCGTAGTAGATCGCACACATCATAATGATGGCCGGAATGGGAGGCAGGATGGTGGTCAGGGGCAGCAGGATGGCGATCCCCGAAGTCGGGCCGATCCCTGGCAGTACCCCGACAAGGGTGCCTAGCAAACAGCCAATTGCGGCCCACATCAGGTTCTCTGGCGTAAGGGCTGTGTTGAACCCCATAGCCAGGTATTCCCAGGAAAAGAGCATGTGTTACCCCCTTAATGATTCAACTGGCCTAGTAGAGCAGTTCCAGGATACCCAGGGGGAGGTTCAGCCCCAAAAGTTCCATGAAAACTTGATCGATTACTATGATGCTCGCTACTCCGGCAAGGATACAGATCCACCATTTGTAGCGACCTAGATACCAGATGATAGCAGCCATGAAAAGGCCGGTGCTTACCGCGAACCCCAACGAGTCGAGAGTGGCCAGATAGGCGATCATCGCGAGGCTGGTAACGGCCATCCTGCGGAGCCCTTTAGCCTTCGGCCAGGAGATGTAGATGGGGTCGCCTTTGTAACGCCAACCTATACTGACAATGCCGAGACCAAGGGCGACAAGGCACCATCCTATGATCGTGGGGAGGGTTCGGGGGTCCAGGGTTTCCCCTGCGACCCCCTTGATCCCCGTTGCCGCCACTACGGTCAGGGCACCTAGGAGTGCCAGAAACACTCCTGAGATCAAATCCGCTTGTTTTAAGGTTCTCATGCGCGTTGCCTCCGGAGAGCGGTGGGAATCGATGCGCAGAACTACTTCTTTGCAGGTTCCTTATTGACGTCAGCGTCCTTTAGGTATTCCTCGTACAGCTTGGTCTGGGCTTCTATCTCCTTCTTGAACTCCTCGGAGCCCATAGCCCTAGACTCGAAGCCTTCCTTCTTCATACCTTCGATGACCTCGGGGTCTTTGGCGATGTCGAGGAAGGCCTTCTCCAGCTTCTTCAGAGCATAGTCGGGTGCGCCAGCAGGCAGGGCTACGCCACGGGATACACCGCCGGTGAAGTTGAAGCCTGCTTCCTTGGATGTCGGGAACTGCTCGAGGCCAGGGAACTTATTCTCCGTGGCGATCACGAGTGCGTTGCCAACTTCCTGCTGTCGGACCATGTCGTCAGTGTAGAAGATGGCTGCATCCACGTGCCCGCCCAGCCAGTTGGTGACGAGGCTGGCGGAGCCAGAGTGAGGTACGAACTGGACCTCGATCCCGTACTGCTTCTGCAACTCCAGCGCCATGATGTGGGTGATGCTCCAGAGAGCCACGCCGCCCACGCTCATCTTGCCGGGATTCTGCTTGGCAGCATCTATAAAGCTCTTCAGATCCTGGTAGGGGCTATCCTTCTTGACTGCCATAACCAGTGGTGTGTACTGGAAGTCTACTATCGGCAGGAATTGCTCGGTCTTGTACCCAACTTCCTGCAGCATCGGTTGGGTTACGATGGTGGGCAGGTTAGTGCCGACGATCGTGTAGCCATCGGGCTTGGCTCGAACGAACTCGGCCCATCCTACGGCGCCGCCGCCTCCGACCTTATAGTCGATTACGATCTTCTGCCCAAGGGCTTTCTCCAACATCGGCTGCTGCTGCCTTGCGGTTCGATCAGACTGTCCTCCTGGATCCCAGACGACTAGGTAAGTGATGGGTTTCGTGGGGTAACTGTCGGCTTCGCTCGCGCCTCCGCAACCAGCGGTGGACGCCAACGCTACTGTTGCCAAAGCTGCTAATGCTGCTACGACGAACAGTTTCTTCCGCATTGTCCTTCTCCTCTAATTTGATGAGAACGTGGTTCCATGATTATTCCGTGATCCACCCTCTCCTGGTGGGGCACACGCAACTAAACGGTTGATCCTACTATCGGGGCGTGGAGCCCACGAAGACCTCCTAACGAACTCTCCGCGTTCTCCTCGCCCCGCGGTAAACCGGAAGCTACCTCTTCAGCACTTCCGGGTTGGCCGCATACTTCGGTGTCTGGCCGTCCAGCACGGCTAGCATGTCCGCTACCACGGTCCGTAAGACTCGACCCATAGCTTCATGCGTCAAAGCAGCCGCATGCGGCGTAAGGATACAGTTGGGAGCTTCATAGAGGGGATTGACCTCCCCAGGCGGCTCTTTGCTAAAGACGTCCACAGCCGCCCCGGCGATAACGCCATTCTTCAGGGCATCCGCCAAAGCTGCCTCATTCACGATGGAGCCTCGAGCGGCAGTAATCAGGTACGCCGTCGGCTTCATCATGGCCAACTCTTTGGCGCCGATCAGGTTGGTGGTCTCCTTTGTCAGAGGCACGTGAATGGATACCACGTCGGCCGTGCGGAGCACCTCCTCGATCGTGCCCTTCAGTTCTACGCCGATCGCCTTCGCTCTCTCTGGTGTCAGGTATGGGTCAAAGGCAATCGTCGTAGCATCGAAAGCCCCTTGGCATTTGCGAGCTGCGAGAGAGCCGATGCGACCGAGTCCGATGAAGCCGAAGGTGCAGCCGTGTAGCTCCCTAACGTACTGCTCGCGCACGGCCCAGTTGCCCTTCCTCACCTCGGCGTCGACCGAGCTGAACTGCCTGGCCAGGGCTATTGACGAGCCGACCACATATTCCGCCACCGATATGGTGTTGGCATCGGGGGTAAACACCACCGCCACACCATGCTTTGTGGCGGCCTCCACATCTATGTTGTCCAACCCAACCCCGGTGCGACCGATCACCTGGAGCTGGTCCCCAGCGGCGATCACTTCAGCCGTGGTCTTGGAGAGCCTCACGAACAGTCCGTGAGCCCCCTTGATTTCCTGAGCAACGACCGCAGGATCAGGGCTGCTGGCTATCCGCATTTCAACCTTGTCGCCGAAAAGCTCGCGGACGAGTTCGCTCGGAGCTTGCGGGAACAGAACTAGCTTTTTAGCCATTAAGCACTCCGTCGAATACCGCGCGCACCTCTTCGTCGGAGAGGACGCGTTTCTTTTCCACTGCCAACGCTTTGATGCGGTCGGTCATCTCCCGCATCTGCTCCTCGGTGGCGCTCATGCCCCACTCTTCCAGCTTCATCCCCACGGAGAGGATGCCGCTCTTCTTGCCCATCAGGATCAAGGGCTCCTTGCCCACGAAGGATGGAACCACCGGGAACACCGTGCGCGGCTGCTTCTTGACCATGTCGATACCCAGCCCAACCTCGCGGGCGTGGGCGTTCTGGCCAACAACCGGCTTCAGGATGTCCAGCTTAACCCCGGTGAGCTCCTGAACCAAGGCTGAAACCTCGGGCAGCTTCTTGAAATCGATACCCACCTCCATTCCGTACATGATACGGGCGGTCATGGCTACCTCTTCGAGAGCCGCGTTGCCGGTTCGCTCGCCCATGCCGTTGATGCAGACGTGAGCCACCTCCGCTCCCGCACCCAGAGCTGCCATGG
The DNA here is from genome assembly GCA_050942695.1 of Chloroflexota bacterium. Lineage (GTDB taxonomy): Bacteria > Chloroflexota > UBA6077 > UBA6077 > UBA6077 > JBMNNU01. Next base: position 5,602 of record JBMNNU010000033.1, on the reverse strand, counting down.
TGCCGGCGATACCCATGCCGAAGTCGTTATGGGTGTGTACTTCGACGGGTACGGGTACTATGGATCGGATCTTTCGGACGATGTGGGCTATTGCCTGGGGAATACAGGTGCCCTGAGTATCGACGAAGGCCACGGAGTCCGGTCCAGCTTCCTCGTAGACAGTCTTCATCAGTCGGAGGTAGAAGTCCGGCTCAGCCCTTGTTGCGTCGAATGGGAAGAAGCAGACCTCCAACCCTCTCTTCTTGGCGTGGGAAACTGCGGCTACTGCTCGCTTGATGCACTCGTCCTCGGTCCAGCCCATCTGATATTTGAGCCGGAGGTAACCGCAGGGGATCTCGATGACTACATGCTTGCAATCGGCGTCGATGCACATGTCGACGTCCTTGGCCATAGCCCGGCAGAAGCCGGAGATCTGGGCCTTAAGGCCGGCAGCGTTGATCTCCTTGATCGCCTGGAAGTCTTCCGGGGATACGGCCGGCATACCCGCCTCGATGCGATCGACACCTAGATCGTCTAATGCCTTGGCGATGGCCACCTTCTCATCCTTCAGCAGGGTGACGCCCGGTGTCTGCTCGCCATCACGCAGCATGGCATCGTGGAGCTTGAGTCGCTTTGGAAGCTCGAGGTCGGCCCTAACCTCGGGCATGAAGTTCCAGGGACTGGTCAACCAGTTCTCCGTATACCAGGGGCCGTTTTCCATATCTACCACCATATCACCTCCAATAATCGGTAGCAGCTTTGGTATAGTATCTCCTGAGTATCCAAGAAAGTAGTGCTGGTTGTTGAGTACTGAAGCGCGGGGTGGTATTCAGCAAATAGCACTAGGTACTCAGGCCTGATTTGTTTGGGTAACCGCTTCGAAGGCTTTCATAAAGCCCTGGATATTGTGGGTTATGGCATCTTTGAGGGCTGGGAGATCTCTCAACTCAAAGGCTTTTAATATTGCCCGATGGTCTTTCAACATAGTAAGTGTTCGTCGAAACCCGAACTCCGTTGCATGGTGCATCCTGACCATATAGGTGTGAATGTTCAGATCCTGGTATATCTCAATTATTCGGCGATTCCGTGCGGTGCTCACTATCAGCAGGTGCAGGGCGCAATCCCGAGATGCGCAGCCGGGATAGTCGATGTACTGCCCATTTTCGTCGACAAGGCTCTCCATCTCGGTGATAATCCGCCTCATCTCCTCGATTTCGGAAGGCTGTACAAGGTTGATACCCCGTTCAGCAGCGGCTAATTCTACCATAATGCGGGCGTCCATCAACTCGGCAACTTCCTTGCAGTCGAGATTGGAGACCAAGAACCCTTTTCTAGGAACCCGAACCACCAATCCTTCTGCTGCAAGCCTGTTGAGCGCATCCTTGACTGGGGTGCGGCTGATTCCCAACCTTTGGGCCAGGTCTACTACCAGCAACCGCTCGCCCGGCAACAACTGGCTCCTTACAATTTGGTCCTTGATGACCTCGTAGGTTTTTTCAGTGAGGTCAGGATACCTTAAAAGAGAGATGGGCTCAGCCATTGCCTACCCTGCAAGTGAGTTGTGAATTCATAATGCTGGATGCATCGTAGGGAGATTGCAGGCTCTTGTCAAGAGGTTTTTACAGGAATGGGGGCAGGGTAAACACCCTGCCCCCCCACACGGAGAATTCTCTACGCTTCGCCGCCCTCGTCGAGCAGCTCGGGGCCTTGGCCGCGATACTGCATCCACAGCCCTCGCCCTATTACTGCCAGCGCCAGCAGCATGAAGGCGGCAGAGAGCGGTCGCTGGAAGAATACGAGGTATGACCCATGGGAGATGGCGAGAGCCTGCTTGAGCGAGGTCTCGAACATCTGGGCCAGCACGCTGGCCAGCACTACAGGAGCCAGTGGGAAACCGAACTTACGCATCAGGTAGCCGATTACGCCGAAGATTAGGGCGACCCACACGTCGAAGATCAGATAACGAACGCTGTAGGCGCCTATCACCGAAAACAGGACGATCAACGGCCCAAGGATTGGAAAGGGCACCAGCGCGATGCGAGCCCACAGCCCTACCAATGGTAGGTTCAGCACCAGCAGCATCACGTTGCCAATGTACATGCTGGCGATGACCGCCCACACCAGGTCTGGGTTTTCCTCAAACAACCTGGGGCCGGGCTGGAGTCCATACATCATGAAGCCGCCTAACAATACAGCGAGAGCGGGGCCTGAGGGGATTCCGAAAGCGAAGAGGGGCACGAAACCGCCGCTACAGGTGGAGTTGTTGGCCCCTTCCGCGGCGGCCACTGCCTCGATAGCCCCCTCCCCGAATTTTTCTGGGTGTTTGGAAACCCTCTTTTCCACATCGTAAGCCACGAATGTGGTCACGGCTGGGCTGCAGCCGGGAAGCAAGCCGAGGAAGAACCCAATCCCCGAGGACCTGAGCATGGCTCCAAAGCTCATCTTGATATCGTTTATGTTAGGAAGCCAGTCCTTGATTTTTGCATCATAAATTAAGGCCGCTCGCCGTTCGACATTTACCAACACCTCACCTATAGCGAAAAGACCGATAATGACGCTGATGAAGTTGACTCCGGCCATCAGCTCTCTCACCCCGAAGGTGAGGCGTGCCGAGCCGGTGAGGGGGTCCATCCCGATCATGGCCGCCAGCAGGCCGAGGCACATGCCTAGAAATCCCTTTAATAACGCCCGCCCCGACAGGCTGATGACCAGGCTGAGAGCCATGAACAACAGCGCGAAGTACTCTGGAGGCCCAAAGGCGAGGGCCACGCTGGCGAGAGCCGGTGCGAAGAAGGTAAGCCCCACTAGACTGATCGTGCCGGCTACGAAAGAAGAGATAGCCGCCATAGCCAGAGCAGGCCCTGCCCTGCCCTTTTTGGCTAACTGGTAGCCATCCATAGCTGTGGGTACCGACGAAGCCTCTCCAGGTATGTTCACTACGATGGCGGTGGTGGAACCGCCGTACATGGCTCCGTAGTAGATAGCCGCCATCATGATGATCGCCGGTATCGGATCCAATACTGTCGTTAGGGGTAACAGTATGGCGATGCCCGAGGTAGGCCCGATCCCGGGGAGTACGCCGATGAGCGTGCCCACCAGAGAGCCGAGAAACGCGAAGAATAGATTAGTTGGGGTCAGAGCCTGCGCAAACCCCTGCCCCAGCAACTCCCAAGAGAAGAGCATAACAGTAACCTCCTAGTGCGGGGTGGGCGGCGCCACCGCCCACCCCGCACCTGGCGACCAATGTATGAGGGCTACAGCAGTTCCAACAGCCCCAGGGGGAAAGTGAGACCCAGGAACATGATAAACAGGAACAGAATTGCTGCAGCAGAAGCCAAACCGCATAGGATCGCTGCCCAGAGGCGATATCTCCCCAGGTACCAGACCATAAAGGAGATAAATACCAGGCTGCTTAAGGGAAAGCCCAGGCTCTCCAGGGTGGCCATGTAGACCACCAGTCCGGCAAGGGTGATCAGAACACGACGTGTGCCGTCTCGATCGGGCCATGCTATGAGCTTCGGCTCACCGCGATACCTCCACCCGGTTACGGTTAACCCTATGCCTCCAGCGAGGATCATCCACCCCAGCAGTACGGGAAGGGTGCGGGGGTGCACACGCTCCCCCGCCGTTCCCGCTATCTGCATCGATGCCAACAGGGTCAATATGGCCAAACCGCTTAGAAAGAGGCCGGTGGCCAGGTCTGCTGAACGTAGCGTCCTCAAATAGATTACCTCCTATGGATTCGAGTAGAGGACTACTTCTTCAGACCGGCGGTCAATTCCTTATAGATGCCAGTGAGCTTTTCAACGTGAGCCTTGCTCTCCGCGGCACCCATGGCCAGTGGGACGAAGCCTTCCTTCTTTTGAGCTTCGACGATTTCGGGGTTCTTGGCCAGCTCTAAGAACGCTGCCTCCAGCTTCTTAACCACGTTCTCAGGGGTATTGGGTGGGACCGCAACGCCACGATCGATACCCTCGATAATGTCGACGCCCTGTTCCTTCAGAGTGGGGGCGTCGGGTAGGGATGCAAATCGCTCGGCGGTAGCAAAGCCCAGGGTTCTCACCTGGTCCTTGTACTTGACCACGTCGTCGGAGTTAGCGAGCACAGCATCTACGTGGCCGCCCAGGAATGCGGTCATCTGGGGGGCCGCACCGGTGAATGGTACGTACTCGAACTTGGTGCCAGTGACGCTCTCGAGTCGCAGGGTCGCTACGTGGTGACCGGAGAAGGTGCCGGAACCGCCGATGGTGATCTTGCCCGGCTCCTTCTTAGCAGCGTCTATGAAATCCTGAAGCGATTGGTAGGGGCTGTCTTTCATGACAGCCAGGGCTAAAGGTGTCGATTGGAAGAAAGCCACCGGCAGGATCTCTTCGGTCTTGTAGCCGACATCCTGCTGCAGAGGTTGTAGGATGATGTGAGGGATATTGATGCCGCAAATCAGGTAGCCGTCGGGCTTTGCTCGCACTAGCTCGCCCCATCCTATGGCGCCGCCGCCGCCCGCTTTGTAGTCGATAATTACCTTCTGTCCCAAGCTTTTCTCGAGATAGGGTTGCTGCCGCCTTGCTTCGCGGTCCGATTGTCCTCCTGGATCGAATGGTATCAGGTATGTAACCTGTTTGGTGGGGTAATCTCCACCACCAAGACTCCCGCAGCCTACGATGGCGACCATAGCTACAACGGCTGCGGCCGATAAAACTAGAGCCAACAACCTCGCAAGCATTTCCCTTTGCCTCCAATCTTTTTGTGGGGAATAGTGCGGACCAACAACGAGTGATTTCTATATTGTTGCTGGTTGAATTTATTTTAGCAGCGGCTAGGGAGTATTGCAACGTTTTTTTCTATTGTTACTGTCGATTGATAATGTAAGATCTACAAGTGATTACATGTATAGCAGTGTTGATGCGGCCGGCAATAGTGTCGTGCGCTCTGCTACTCATGAGTCAGCGTGCAGATCAGCTCGGTGAAATCCGGGTAGAGGCGGAGTAGCTCTTCGCGCAACCCGCTCTCGTAGTCGACGTATTCGAACCCAGGGGCCACGGTAGTTCCCAGTAATGCATACTGGCCTCCTGGTGCAAGGCGGGCTCCCTGCCATACACCCCGAGGCACGACCACCTGTGGACGCATGCCGGCTGAGATGTCTGTTCCCAGCTTCACAACGATTCCCTTTCCGTCGGGCCAAAGCTGGAGCATCTCTACAGGGTCGCCCAGGTAAAAATGGAATACTTCGTCACTTTGGAGCCGATGCATCTCTGAGAAGCTGTCTGGAGTGAGGAGATAGTAGATAGCGGTTGAGACCGATCGAGAACCGGAGTATCGGCCCATCAAAGTGCCGCCGTTTATGCGCTCTTCAGACCGGTAGCTCTCCACGAAGTAGCCGCCCTCCCTTGGATGAGGTTTGAGCCGGAGAGCTTCGATGATCTCCTTAGCATCCATGTCGTCACCTCCTGAGAGACTTCTTGTGTGTATTGTAGGCCAAGGCTGTTCTGTTTTCACTATCCGGTAATCCTTCGCACCCGGCGTGGTGCTGCCAGCCATAGGCATAGAACGCTGGTGATAGACGAGGCTACCGCAAACCCGAACGCCGCGAGGTAGGAACCGCTGATGTCGAAGATAAATCCGGCTA
>JBMNNU010000041.1:0-16133 GCA_050942695.1 Chloroflexota bacterium | reverse complement strand
GACCTTGATTGCTCCCGGTATGGTTCACGGCACGAGTCACAATGTAGCGTTGGGCCTTGTGCCTGACGTGGTATCTCGTCGGGGACAAGCCCCGGCGCTACAGCATTAGACCGTTACACGATCTGGCTGTTCGTGCGAACCATGCCATTGCTCCCGATATCCTGGCACCTCTCTTGCTCGTCCATGGAGTTCGCGCAATCGCGGGTGTCAAGCTCCGGATGATCGGGAGGGAAGGGTGATAGGTAGATCAATATCCAAGGTAATGTTAACGCTGATTTCGTGTGCGCTACTAGTGGCCTGCAGCCCTTCTGAGGGTGATCAAGACCAACAGGGGATCGATAGCACCCAACAATCCAACATCGTATCGATCCAACCTTCTCCAGGGGCAGAAGTATCGGCGCCCGATACGGCGACAGCCGATGTATTCAACAACGAAAACTGGGAGGAAGTAGTTCAAGACGCGGATCGCTTCAAGGGGGCAGCCGTCACATTAACCGGGGAAGTGTTCAATGTTTTGGAGGGTTCAGACGGGTACAACCGGTTCCAAATATACACCGACCCCGCGGCCAAGAGGGGCAATACACATATTGCCGTTAGGGGCGGGCCGGCGGTAAAGAAAGGCTATCAGGTTCGGGTGACGGGAACGCTACTCGGAGTTAGAGTAGCAACGGCGGTCTCTGGGAGGGAGCTGAGAATCCCCGAGGTCGAGGCCGAGTCGGTGGAGGTGATCGGGCCTCCGTCGGTGGTTACTCCCACGGTCACGCCATCTCCGACCAAGGAGCCTACCTCCACCCCTACGCCTACAAACACCCCCACACCTCAGCCTTCACCGACGGCGGAACCCGCTACGAACACTCCCACGGCTGGACCTGAATCCGAGATGGAGTTGGAGGTTATCGCCACTCCAGCGCCGCCTGTCGAGACGGATGTGCCTCCTACGGAGACTCCGGTGCCTGCTACGGATACCCCTGTTCCGCCAACCGACACCCCTGCGCCTGAGCCTACACCCGAGCCAACGGCTACTCCGGAACAGGTTGCTGCCTTGCCTCCTGTCGAAGGTCCGTTACCACTGACTATCGAAGCCGATTTGCTGCAGTTGAGCGGGCCGATGGTGACAGGGCAAGATCCAGCAGCATCGGTCGGGTATATCGAGCCATCCGAGAGTGACCAGTCATGGGACGGTTACGGCGACCTTCCACCTACGGGGGAGGCTTCGATCGACATAGTAGTGCCGAGCGATGGTACCTATACCATATGGAGCCGAATGTGGTACGGCCACGTGGACGCTAACAGCTTCTGGCTGATAGTGGATGACCAGCAGCCAATCAAGATTGGGAACGATGACGGTCCCTACGAGGTTTGGCAATGGGTGGGCTGGAAAGACGGCTCAAGGTCGGACAAGGTGACCGTGGAATTGACGGAGGGGCAGCATACTCTGCGAGTGGTAGGCCGGGAGGCCGGTACGAGGATCGATAAGCTGCTGATAACCGACGATTTGAACTACACTCCAGAGCCGTGAGTGATGGGTCCTGAGTGCTGGGTCCTGAGTCCTGAGTCCTAGGTCCTGAGTGCCGAAGGAACCCTACATTCTGGGAATTGTTGCTCAAGTCCCAGAGTGTAGAACCAAACTATAACTCAAGAACTAGGGCAAAGTTCCAATACTCAGGACTCAGGACCCAGCACTCTATTAAGCAGCTTTTTGCTGCTGCTTCTTCGCCATGAAGTCTCGAACAACCGTCGGCAGCATCTGCTCTATCTTTTTCGCTGTTGCCTGCTCCTGCTGGCGTATCTGCTCGCAAATGGATGCGGTTTCATTGTCACCGATCAATTTGGCTGCCTCTATTATGGCGGTATAGGTAGCAATCTCGAGATTCTCCGCAGCCTGGTTGGCTACCAGATCCTTCACAAGCCTATCCTCTGCAGGCTGAGTGGAGACGCCCTGTAGCCACCCCTGGACCTTGCCCACGGTCGTTTTAACCCTGGATGGGCTTCCTCCCAACTGTTGGATCCTGTTGCGGATGGTGTCGCCCTGCTGTTTCGTTTCCTTGATGTGCTCCTCGATCATCTTGCGGACCTGGGGGTGATCTTTTGCATCGTCCAACTGCCGGTTGAGTACTTGCTCCACCCCCTCCTCGATGGAGAGGGCATCGTTTAGCCAGTCGATTATCTGGTCTCGCAAGTGGTGGGTCATCTTTATTACCTCTCGGGCGAGAATTGATCTTCCGACCGCGGTTGCGATCTACCAACTTCCAGCAGGAAACATACCGTTGGATAGCCATTTTTGCTCGATGGGAATATTATTTTACGTAATTTTTAAACATTGCATAATGTGTCACTACGTTTGTCTGGTAGAATGTCCCGAATCTGTGCGGCGGAGGGTTTGAATGAGTATAATCGATAAATCAGATAGATGGTGTTGCTCCGGATATGAGATAGGATTGAGATGGATGAAAGCGGCGCGTCGAGTGCCGAATATTCGACCAGGGCGGATGAGCGGCCTTGCTCTCCTGGCTGTAATGGCGGGGATGATCAACGTGACTTCGATTGCCTGCTCAGGAGCGGCCGCTCCCGAAGCGGCCGCGCAGCCCGCAGCCACAGCAGCCACCGAAGCAGCAACATCAATTCCAACCTCTACATCTACGGTTACGGCGGTGGAGGCGCAGTCGAGTCCCACCCCCGCGCCAAGCCCTACTATCCCAGTAGCGCAGGAGACGATCGCCGCATCGCCGATAGCTGAGCATGCCGCGGTACCGACTCCCACTCAAGGGCTAGAAGCTACCCCAACTTCGGTAAAGACTCCAGCTACCGCGACCCCGGCTACGGCGCCTACAGAAGCTACGACCTCTGCCGTCGCCGCGACCACACCCGAGTCTTCGACAGGCAGCCAGAAAGAACAGATCCTTACGACCTCCCACCTGGTGGAGCGTTCACCGGAGTTCGAAAAAGGGCAGTTGAGCGAGGGGGTTACGATATCCGGAGAAGCCCTCAGGCTTGCCGATCGCGAGGCAGGCCAGGAAGTCACCGGAGAGTATCTATCGCAGGTATGGGAAACAGAGTTCCCATTCAACGATGCCGTGCTGTCGTGGAACGCCGAGACTCCCAAGGGCACCTTAGCTCGATTCGATCTAAGGGTGCGCAGCGGCCGCCAGTGGAGCGGCTGGTATGGGATGGGGGAGTGGAGCTCTCAGGGGGGACGCAGCTTGGGAGGGTCGGCTGATGCGCTGGGAGCGGTGAATATCGACACCCTCAAGCTGAATCAGCCTGCCGACGCGCTGCAATACCGGGTTATATTGAAGTCTTCTACGCCCGGCGAAACGCCAATAGTTCGGCAAATATCGGTTGTTTATGCCGATCTATCTCGTGGACTCATTGGCCCACAGCTTTCCAGACCTGAGGGAGGCGCTCGCGACCTGGATGTGCCGCAGCGCTCACAGTTGGATGAAGATCCTTCCGTGGCTAGGACTATCTGCAGCCCCACATCCCTGGCAATGGTCCTGCAATACTGGGGATTGGAGAAGTCCGTAGCAGAGGTATACGCCGGGGTGCGCGACCGCACGACCGGTATCTACGGCAACTGGCCGTTGAACACCGCCTACGCCGGGGCTAACGGATTCCGAGCGAGGGTAGACCGTTTCTACTCTGTGGTACAGTTGGAGCAGGAGATCGCGGCAGGCCGGCCTGTGATCGTTAGTGTGGCTTATGGGGCAGGAGAGCTGGCGGGAGCTGCAGCTCCATCGACGGACGGCCATCTGATAGTGGTGCGAGGCTTCACCGCCGACGGTGATGTGATCGTTAACGACCCAATCGCACCTAGTAGCCGGTCGGTGCGTCTGGTATACAATAGGGAGCAGTTCCAGAAGGTGTGGCTACGCAGTGGGGGAATAGTATACCTGGTGCAACCGGCCGCGTAGCAAGGGCATGGTTCACGGCACGAGTTACAATGTAGCGTCGGGCCTTGTGCCCGACGTGGTACCTCGTCGGGGCTCGTCCCCGACGCTACAGCATTGGACTGTTACACGAACTGACTGTTTGTATGAACCATCCCGTAGCAAGCTCCCAGAGGTGATAGTTGATGGATAGAGCAGATGAGTATGGAGTACCGGCCGATCCTATGGAAGGAGCCAAAGAACTGGCGGATGCGGCCGCGCCTCTGATGGGGATTCGGAGCTACAGATGGGTCGAGCCTGAGGAGATGCGACGGATGGGGGTCGCTACAGGAACGCCTGCGCTGGAGCTTAGAGGGCGGCTGCTGATTGATTCGCAGCAGGCGTATAAGATCCTGTCCGAGAAATATCGCTCCATGGGATATGTAGCCTTCCTAAGAGAGGACGGCCAGGACCACCTGGTGCTGGCCGTGCGCGGAGTGCTACCTCGCCGAGCGGGCAGGGATCGCGTAGCCGTCGTTCTTTTCTTCTTGACGCTCCTATCTGTACTTTGGATAGGGTCTCTCTACGAAAGTGGAGGGCAGGAGGTCAGCATCCTGGCTGGATGGCCTTTCGCGCTCAGCCTGCTGGGCATCCTGATGGCTCACGAGATGGGCCATTTCTTGGTTGCTAAGTGGCAAAAGGTCCCTGCCAGTCTTCCCTACTTCATACCTATGCCGCTATCGCTGCTTGGGACTATGGGGGCTGTTATCCAGACGACAGCCCCACCGCGGAACCGTAAGGCGTTGCTATTGCTGGGGGCGGCTGGTCCGCTGGCGGGCATGGTTGTCGCCATACCAGTGTTGATCATTGGACTCTCATCATCATCTGTTCATCCAGTACCGTTGGATGGCAGTAGCTTTCAAGAGGGGAACTCACTACTTTACGCCTGGTTGAAGTACCTGATTTTCGGTCGGTTTCTGCCATCCAACGGGGAGGACGTTTTCATCAACTCGGTAGCGCTGGCCGGATGGGCTGGTTTGCTGGTCACAGCGCTCAATCTGATCCCCGCCGGGCAACTCGATGGAGGCCACATAGCCTACGCCGTCCTGGGGCGGAAAGCCCGCTGGCTGACCTGGCTGGTGATCGGCGCGCTGCTGGCCTTGAGTCCTCTCTGGGAGGGCTGGCTGCTATGGGCGGGCCTAGTGTTCTTCCTGGGGAGAATCCACTCGGTGCCGCTGGACGATGTGACACCGCTGGGGCCAAAGGAGCGGGCTATAGCGCTGGTTACGCTTGCGCTTTTCGTGCTGGTGTTCATCCCGATTCCTATGGCAATACACTAACAGCCTTAACGTTTACTCACCACGGAGATACAGAGAGCACGGAGATGTCACTGAGTGCTCTCTATACTATCTCCGTGCTCCCCGTGCCTCTGTGGTTAAGGCCAGTTTAGTTAATGATCCCTGCATAGGAGAGAAAAAATTGGGGACACCCCAAGCCCCGCCATGCGCTGCGCCCTGGACCCGCTTTTAGATATCTATGCAGCGGACAGTAATATTACTTTTTACTGAAGTCAGCCGTCAGGAAATCGAAGTCAGCGCCCTTGTCCACCTGCATCACATGCTGCTGGTAGAGCCAGCCGTAGCCTCGCCGGTAAAGGGGAGTCGGGGCTTGCCACTCCCGCAGTCTTCTCTGGATCTCCTCATCAGGGACCAACAGATTCAGTTTCCGGTTCGGCACATCCAGCTCGATGATATCGCCGGTGCGGACCGCGGCCAGAGGTCCCCCCACGGCCGCTTCAGGGGCTACGTGGAGAACGATGGTCCCGAAAGCGGTACCGCTCATCCTGGCGTCGGATATCCGCACCATATCCCGTACCCCCTGCTGGAGCAGCTTTTTCGGTATGGGTATATAGCCTGCTTCCGGCATCCCCGGACCCCCTACAGGCCCGCCGTTCTGCATTACAAGAATGTCATCAGGGGTAACGTCCAGGTTGGGATCGTTTACCCCAGCCATCATCTCCTGGATCGAGCCGAAGACGATAGCTCTGCCACGGTGCTGCAACAGGTGAGGGCTGGCGGCAGCGTGTTTGATCACAGCCCCGTTCGGAGCGAGGTTGCCACGGAGGATGGAGAGGCCACCTTCGGCGTAGAGCGGCGCATCCAGCGGCAGGATCACATCCCGCCAACGTTCAGCTTTTTGAACGCCGGCCAGATTTTCCCCAACCGTTTTTCCGGTGACCGTCAGAGCTTCTGTATGGAGCAGCGGCTCCAGCTCTTTCATCACCGCCGGGATCCCGCCTGCCTCCCATAGCTCCTGCATCTGGTATTTCCCTACCGGCCGCATGTTTGCTATGAGGGGCGTCTCACGGCTGATTCGGTCAAACAGCTCCAGCGGCAGCTCCAAGCCAAGCCTCCCTGCGATAGCTGGGAAGTGTGCCACCGCGTTTGTGGACCCTCCTACGGCCATACAGAGCCGGATGGCGTTCTCGAAGGCGGCGGGGGTCATGATCCGAGATGGTTTGAGGTTCTCTTTAACCATATCCACGATGCGGCGGCCGCACATCTCGGACAGCCTCAACCTGGCCGAGTAGGGGGCAGGGATAGCTGCCGCCCCTGGGAGCATCATCCCCAAGGCCTCTACCATGCAGGCCATGGTGGAGGCAGTGCCCATCACCATACAGTGGCCGTTGCTGGGGATGAGGCAGTCCTCTATCTCCTCAATCTCCTGTTCGGTGAGATTGCCGGCTCGGTATTCCGTCCAGTATTTTCGGCAGTCGGTGCAGGCCCCCAATTCATTACCTCGCCAACGGCCGTTGAGCATTGGACCGCCGGTGAGCATCAGCGCTGGAATATCTGCGCTGGCTGCAGCCATCAGGTAGGCAGGGATCGTTTTATCGCAGCCACAGAGGAGCACAACCCCCTCGAGGGGCTGGTTTCGGATCATCTCCTCGGCATCCATCGCCATCAGGTTGCGATAGAACATCGAGGTGGGATCAGTGAAGATCTCGAACACCGATATTGTAGGGAACTCCAGCGGGAAGCCGCCGGCCTGCCATATCCCCCGCTTGACCGCCTCGGCGATCCTGCCGAGGTGGCTGTTGCAGTGGTTCAACTCGCTCTCGCTATTGCAGATGCCGATGATCGGCCTCTCGATTGTTTCGTTGGTGTAACCCATTCCTTTGGCGAAAGCTCGGCGGATGAAGCGGTGCATGCCGGGGTCACCGGCGTTGATGCCGCCTCGATTCAGTTTGTTAGGTTGCAAGGAGGCACCTCCAACGGGGTTTTTTGGTCTGGGAGAGGCTGGATAGGGTACAAAGATCTGCCCTTCAGACGGTGCGACAGCCTGGACTCCCTACGGGTTTCTGTAGAGAAGGATGGCTTCTTGTGATCGCATTGTCAATCCTGTGGGATGCGCTGTTGATGCAAGAGCATTACGCCCCGGCAGAATCGGCATGAAAGTTGCTTAACAGGCTGGGTAGAAGGTAGTTAATCGTTCAGGTCCCAACCAGGAGGGCGTTAGAGTGCCATCTCTACGACAATCCCGCGATTTTTATTCCCTAATCGCCATTGGTTTTCCTGTACTTCTGCTGATGATCACGACCGTGAGTACCTTGGGGTGCCGAGGGCCGGCAACTGAGGCCGGTGGGCCGGAGGTGCTGCTGGAGGTAGTCACGGATAAGGCGGTCGGAGATGCCACTGTGGAGGTGACACTTCTTGCAGCCGGGGGTGATCCCATCGAGGATGCCACCGTGCTGGTGCGGGGAGATATGAACCACGCGGGGATGAAACTTGTCTTCTCGGAAGCCAAATCTACCGGCGGAGGTCGCTACAGAACCGAGGACTTCACATTTACCATGGGCGGCGACTGGATCCTCACGGCAGAGGTAACCCTCCCCGACGGACAGAGGCTGGAGCGAAGCGTGAACGTAGATGGAGTACGAGGTAGGTAGTGGCGAAGACGGGACCGCCTAGAGACTCTGGCCTATCTATCGACCTTCTCCGGGTACCCGGAATCAACCGCTTTTTTACCTGGCAGCATGCTCGTTCTGCCCTCCAGTTGCCTCTGTTGGTGGTTGCAGCCCTGGTAGTGTATGACGGCTTGTTTGGACCTCAGATAGCCCCACGAAACCTGGCTGGTGTCGCGCCCTGGGTACAGGGCCGAGGCGTAGCTGTTCTAGCCCTGTTACTGGCAGGCAACCTAACCTGTATGGCTTGCCCCTTCGTTTTGTCCCGCAACCTGTCTAAGAGGCTGCTGGGAGGGCGGCTAGGCTGGCCTAATTGGCTCAATGCTAAGTGGCTGGCGGCGGGGTTGCTGATAGCCTTCTTCTGGTTCTATGAAGCATTCGACCCCTGGGCGCTGCCCTGGCTAACAGCCGCTGTTGCCTTTGCCTATTTCGGCGGCGCCTTCGTCGTGAATGGGCTATTCAGGGGAATGGTTTTTTGCAAATACCTCTGCCCACTGGGGCACTTCAATTTCGTTAACTCCCTCATGTCTCCTCTTGAGGTCAAGGTGCGCCAACTGGAGGTCTGTGCAGCCTGCAGATCAAAGGACTGTATCAAGGGCAGAGGAGGCTTTCGCGGGTGCGAACAGTGGCTGTTTCAGCAGAGGAAGGCTGGCAACATGGACTGCACCTTCTGCCTCGACTGCAGCCGCGCCTGCCCCATGGACAACGTGGGACTCGTAGCTCGGGTACCGGGGAGAGATCTCTGGGAAGATCGACCTCGATCGGGGATAGGACGGATGGCCGAGAGGGTCGATCTGGCAACCTTGGTGATGGTGGTGGTTTTTGGGGCTTTCATGAACGCCTTCGGAATGGTTGGGCCTTTCTACCCATTAGCCGAGGGCCTAGCAGCGCTGCTGGGTACGCAGTCAGAGTGGGTCGTGCTGCTCGTGCTCTTTGGGGTTGGGATGGTGCTGCTGCCCCTTATGTTGGTGAGTTTGGTCGGCTGGGCGAGCCGTAGCCTTGCAGGCTCGCGCGAGCCCATTCTCACCGTGGTGGTGCGCCACAGCTACGGCTTGATCCCCATGGGCTTTGGTATGTGGCTGGCTCACTACGCCTTCCACTTCTTGACCGGCGGGCTGACCCTGATCCCGGTGGCGCAGAGTTTCCTGTTGGATGTTGGCCTTCCAGTCTTTGGAACGCCCCATTGGGGGCTCGCTTCGCTGGTGCCCGCTGGATGGCTGGTTCCTATTGAGCTGGGACTGTTGGAGATGGGGTGGCTTGTCTCACTGGTTGCGAGTTATCGCATCGCTGCATCCCAAGGCGCGAGACCTCACACGGCAAGAGCAGCCTTCCTTCCCTGGGCGTTGCTGGTGACCGGGTTGTTTCTGTTTGGGGCTTGGCTGATGCTGCAACCGATGGAGATGCGCGGAGTTTTGGCATGATGTGGGGGATGCGACGAGGAATGAAAGCGCTGTTTCCGCGATTGCCGGACACTGATCTAGCTACTGAACGTACTGGAACGGCCGGCAGCGTGAGTTATGCGGTTCGCACAGCGATCGGTAAGATTGTGCCCCTGCTGCTAGTGGGGCTTTTGGTGGCGGCCTGCTCCAATTCGTTTGCCCGTGGGTCGGGGGTGAACAAAGCCGACCTGCAGGGAAAGCCCAGCCCGGATTTTTCCCTGATGGACCAAGAAGGCAAGCAGGTGCGGTTGAGCGACCTGAGGGGTCGGGTGGTTGCGCTCACCTTTCTGTACACTAACTGCCCGGACGTTTGCCCCATCGCAGCCCAACTTTTTGGCCAGGCACACGACCGACTGGGAGAGGATCGCAGGAAGGTCGTCTTTGCGGCGGTGAGTGTGGACCCTGAACGGGATACCGTAGAGCAGTTGAGGACATATCTGCGTGCGCAAGGCCTTGATGGCAAGATGCTATTTCTCACCGGTGATCGCCAGGCTCTGGAAGCAGTATGGGCTGCCTATCACATAGGGGTGATCAAGCAACCACCGGCAACCACTAGCACAGGGGCTTCAGGCTTCTACTACGTTAGCCACCACAACCGTGTGTACCTGATCGACGCTGATGGTCGGCAACGATGGCTATTGAACGACTTCGACTTTACTCCCGCTCAATTGGTGAAGGAGCTAGAGCCGTTGATAAATGGGGTGAAATAGAAAAAGGTGGCCTTGAGCTCGGACCTTGCCGCTTTCATAACCTCCTGGGCATGGGAGCCTCTCATCCTGCTGCCGTTCCTGTTGTTGGCAGCTTTATACGCTGTGGGGTGGCGCCGTCTATCGCGTCGAGAGGGCTGGCCAATGCCAGCCTGGTGGAAGCCCTGGTGCTTCGGCGTCGGGTTGCTGGCGCTGCCTGTGGCGCTGCTTTCACCTATCGGCGTCTTCAGTGAGCTGTTCTTCTTCTTGCACATGACCCAGCATATGCTGCTGATGGTGTTTGCCGCCCCTCTGATCCTGCTAGGTTCGCCGGTGCTTCCTATCCTGTGGGCTCTACCTGATAGGCTGAGGGATCTGGCCGTTACTCTCTTCTCCCGTGGCAGCCCGATAGCCTGGGTGTTCAACATGCTGACCCACCCCCTGGTAGCCTTACCTCTATACATCGTGGCTCTTGCTGTTTGGCACATCCCCGTTTTCTACGATGCTGCGCAGGGTCGCACATTGATTCATGACCTGGAGCACATGGTCTTCCTGGGTACTGCTCTGCTGTTCTGGTGGCCTGTGATCAACCCCATGGGTGGGCCGCGCAGAATGGGTTATCTGGCGACTATTCCCTACCTACTACCGCCAATGCTGGTAGGTAATCTGATTGGAGCAGTCCTCACCTTTGCTGACCATCCGCTCTACGATACCTACCTGAAGGTGCCCCGGCTCTGGGGCATCTCGGTTGTACAGGATCAGCAGTTGGGGGGACTGATTATGTGGGTCCCGGGGGGTATGGTTTACATCGTTCCCATTCTCGTCGTGGTTGCCCTTCTTTTCAAGGATGAGAAGGTCGACCAGCGGAGAGGAATCGAGGCAGACTACCGCAGGAGAGAAGACACACTCGGATGAGGAACGGATTATTATTGCTATTGGCGTTCCTGTTATTGCCATGCACAACCCTTGCGAATGGGGGGACGATACAGCTCGCCAGCGAGCCTGTAGGTGAGTACCTGCTCACGGTTTTCACCAGTCCGAACCCTATTCGTGTTGGAGTGGCCGACGTGAGCATCCTTGTGCAGGGGCCTGGGGAAGAAGTCGTGGGGGATGTCCGCGTGTGGGTAAGAGCTACACCGATCGGGCGCGAAGGCGAAGAGATCGGCTACGAGGCAACCCACGAGCTGGCTACCAACAAGCTATACTATGCGGCCCACGTGGATTTCCCGGCGGAGGGGCGATGGTTGATAAGGGTCGATGTAGAGGGCGAGAAGGGCGAGGGCACAGTGGATTTTCAGGTAGAGGTCTTCCAAGCTAGCCTTCTCGATACCCCTCTTGCGCTGGTAGCTCTCTTCGCCTTGCCGCTGCTCATGGCTGGGGTGTTATGGACCCTGGCAAAGAGGAGAGCAGCTTCCCCGGTCTCTTGAGCAATACTTGCCATCATCTCCTAGACTTGAGTAACAGCGGCCCATCCGACTCTCGAACTTCCAGCTCGAACCCAAAGCGCGATAAAACGGGATGGTGAGTTACCTCGATTGATCGTTCCCGGATGCGCTGCAGTAGAATCTGGACCACAGCCTTTGCCATGCCCTGAGTCGCGAATGCTACCGTGGTAATTGAAGGACTCCAGGCGCAGCACCAATCCGGGTCGCCGAAGCCAACAACCGATAGATCTTGGGGTATCCTGGTCCCGCGCTGGTGAAGTGCTCGTAGCGCTCCCAACAGCAGTACGCTGCTGGTTGCGAAGAGCGCTGATGGGGGTGATGGAAGAGCTAGCAGCTTCTCGACTGCCTTTTTGCCGGTCGACCTGTGCAGTCGGCCGCTCACGATCAGGCTCTCGTCGGGCTCAACGCTAGCCGATCTCAAAGCGCTCATATAACCATCGAGACGACCTCGTGCCGTGCTGATCTCTTGTGGCCCGACTATGATGCCGATCCGTGTGTGCCCAAGATCGAGCAGTCGACGGGTGGCCTGTTCGGCGCCGCCCACGTCGTCGGGGAGGATCGCATCCAGCTCTGTGTATGCCTGTCTGATGAACTGAACGACCGGGATTCCCTCGCGAATGTACTGCTGGATGGCCTCTTCGGAGTGACTTCCAGCGCAGGGTACCCAGATTAGCCCCTCCACCCGCTCTTCTCTCATCGCCCTCAGATAGTCGATCTCGTTTGCCGGTTCATCACCCGTGACGCATAACAACAGCCGATAGCCGTTTTTGGACAGCTCAGCTTGGAGAGCGGTGGCTGCAGAGGCGGTAAAGTGGTTCTCGAGATCGGTGATAATCAAACCAACCAGTTGGGTGCGCATGCCTTTCAGGCCGCGAGCGAGGGCGTTCGGGTGATAATCGAGCTTTCTTGCGGTCTCCAGGACTTTAGCTCGGATCTCCTCCTTAACGTGTGGATGGCCGCGAAGAGCCCTGGACACGGTCATGTGGGATATCCCAAGTTCGAGCGCGATATCCTTGATAGTAGCTGGCACACCAACCTCCAACGGTGGCGGATCGACCACGGGTTGAATGCTGGGCTTCCGTCCATACCTCTTGACAGGCGGCAACTTCGTTATTGTATCATGTGGTAACGTTAACAGTTGACGTTACCAAAGGAGGAATTAAGTGTTAGGTAAGCCCGATTTCGACCGGGTAAGGCGGACACTGCTGCTGCAAGGCGAACCGGACCGGGTACCTATAATGGAGCAGAGTGTCGACGGCGATGTAAAACAGGCCTTTCTCGGCAAGCCTATACAGAGCCTGGATGATGAGGTCGAATTCTGGATCACAGCGGGCTACGACTACGTGCCGCTAGCTATCGGCATCCGTTCCATCTTCCGCACTGGCACCGGTGTGGCCCATTCAGGGGTAGCCGATTCCGATTTCGGCGCAGCTATGAAGACCATCAAGGCTAAGTATAGTGTTTTGATCAACGAAGAGAAGGAGCGGGCCTGGGCGGAAGAGGGCACCGGGATCCTCGCCGGCCGTGCTGAATTCGATTCCATCAAGTGGCCGGACCCCGATTCTTTCGATTACTCTGCCTTAGAGGATGCTGCCGGCCTTCTACCAGCAGGTGCTAAGCTCATCGTGTCAATCGGCTACATCTACGCCACCGTTACCCGTTTGATGGGATTCCAGAACTTTTGCGAGAAGCTCATCGATGATCCCGACCTGGTAGCCCGTGTGTTCGAGAGGGTTGGCCAGATCCAGTTGCGAGTTTTTGAGAATGTTGTCACAATGGATGCGGTGGGAGCTACCTGGCAGCCCGACGATGTGGCCTACGTCTCAGGAACCATGATAGCGCCGAAGCATCTCCGACAGCATGTATGGCCCTGGTATCGGGAGATGTGTCGGGTCTCCAGGCAGTTGGGCAAACCGATAATCTATCACTCTGACGGCAAGCTGGATCCGATAATGGATGATATCCTGGATGTCGGCTTCACCTCGCTGCACCCGATAGAACCGAAGCCGATGAATATCGAGGAGATCAAAGCGCGCTACGGCGACAGGATTTCGCTGATCGGCAACATCGACCTTGGCTACACGTTGACCAGGGGAACGCCAGAAGAGGTAGATGCCGAGGTGCGCGAGCGCATCCGGGCCGTTGCGCCTGGAGGAGGCTACGCTGTTGGGTCCGCCAACTCCGTGACCGAGTACGTTCCACTTGCCAATTTCAACGCCATGCGGGAGGCTGCTTTCAAGTACGGCCGCTATCCACTGGAAGTCTAACCCTTCGCATCGGAAAAGGCGTGGCAACCGATCTGAAAACCGCGTTTCCACTATGACTATGACGGTCGAAAAGCAAATTGATAGCTTTCACTATCAATAGTAATTCACTTCCCCAAGCGGTGATTGATAGGAAAGCAATTCTGATGGAGAAATGGCTATGTTTAATCAAACGCACCTACGAGTCCGCGCTCTGGCTCTGAGCGCGGGAATTCTGCTACTTGCTCTCGTAGCCGGCGCATGCTCACAAGCCGCGCCAGCACCAACCGCCGAGCCAACAAAGGCCGCTGCACCCACGGCTGCTTCCGCTCCCACCGCTGCGTCAGCCGACCCAACTGCGGCGCCCGAGAAGACCGCCGCTCCCGCAGCTACCGCTCAGAGTGAAACCGGCGCTAAGACAGATTACCCCACCAAACCGATCACCTATATCGTCCCCTGGGCAGCAGGCGGGCCTATGGGCACAGGCGTCCTTACGATGGGGGCGTATTTGGAGAAAGAGCTGGGGCAGCAGATCCAGTTGGTCTACAAGCCCGGTGCTACTGGCCAAGTAGGGTTGACGGAGTTCATTGCCACTTCTAAGCCCGATGGCTATGTCCTAACCGGCCTGAACTCCCCTAACTCCGAATCCACATGGTTGGATCCCGAGCGCGCAGCCGTGTACAAGAGATCCGACTTTGCACCCATCGCACTCCAGGTGCTGGATCCAAATACCTTCTCCGTTCGTAGCGACAGCCCCTACAAAACGATGGACGACGTAATCAAGGCAGCCAAAGAGAACCCTGAGACGGTAGTAACTGGCGACGGTGGCCTGATGAGCGACGACCATCTAGCCCTGCTGCTGCTGCAAAAGCAGACTGGCGCCACGTTTGCGATGTCCCACTATGACGGAGGAGCCCCGTCGCGCACGGCTCTCCAGGGAGGCCACATCGACATGATGGTAGGCAACATCGTTGACGCGATGGTGGGCTACAAGAACGGCACCTTCCGAGTGCTGGGCATCGCCTCCGAGGAGAGATCGCCTCTCATGCCCGATGTCCCGACGATGAAGGAGCAGGGGTACGACATCCTAGCAGCAACAGCAAGGGGTTGGGTTGCCAAGGCTGGAACGCCTCCTGAGGTTATCCAGAAGATCGAGGCAGCCATGAAGAAGGTCGACGCGATGCCTGAGTACCGCGAAAAGATGGAGGCTGCAGGCCTACCCGTCAAGTTCCTGAGCAGTGCGGACTACGACAAATACCTCGAGAATGAAGAAGCGCGGGTCAGCGAGCTGCTGAAGGATCTAAAAGAGACGAAGTAGCTCCGCGACCGGCGTTACATAAACTACAGTAATGGCACATCAACTAGCCCCGCGGTCGGAACCGCGGGGCTAGTTTCTTTTAGTAGAATATACTAACCGATCTCATGATAGGAGTGTGGAATCATGCGTCTTCAAGTCCTTGGAAGCGGCGATGCTTTCGGCAACGGCGGGAGGTTCCAGAGCTGTTACCTCCTAGATACCGGATCGACCCGCTGCCTAATCGAGTGCGGCGCTTCATCGCTGATATCGATGAAGCGGTACGGCGTAGACCCTAACTCCATTTCTCTTATCCTTGTTTCACACATGCACGCTGACCACTTTGGGGGGCTGCCCTTCTTCCTGCTCGACGCGCAGTTCTCCAAGCGGCGCTCCCCTTTAACGGTCGTCGGGCCGGAAGGGATACGGGAGCGGCTGCCTCAGCTTATGGAGCTCAGCTTCCCCGGGTCGTCTTCTACGGTCCAGAAGTACGATCTGTCGATCCTGGAGTGGACGGCTGGACAGACGATGGATCTGGGCTTGCTCTCAGCGACGCCGTACGAGGTCTGCCACGGTGCGGTGCGCACCTTCGCGCTCAGGCTCGCGATCGATGGGCAGATAGTCAGCTATTCAGGGGACACAGAGTGGTGTGATGGGTTAGCGGAGGCCGCGCGCGGAGCCGACCTGTTCCTGGCTGAAGCCTACTCTTACGAGAAGCCTATCAAGGGGCATCTGAACGTGAAGAGCCTCGAAGAGCAGCTTCCGACCCTGGGTGTAAAGAGGCTTGTGCTGACCCACTCGAGCCCCGACATGCTGTCTCGCATCGATACGATCGGCCATGAGGCGGCCGAGGACGGAAAGATAATCGAGCTGTAGCCTAAAGTGCCCTTAGCACAAAAAAGCGGCCTGGAAAGCTTTCCAGGCCGCTTTGCTGGCTGGGGGACAGGGATTCGAACCCCGGCTTACTGATCCAGAGTCAGCTGTCCTACCACTAGACGATCCCCCAACGGACAGTACCACAATATCTTGTGTGTGATGCCGCTGTTTCACACAAGATGTTGTGCCCACAACCGACCTATCGGCTTCATTGCTGTACTGACAGCATCATTACAGCATCGTCGGGACCCAGGAGGAGAAAAATGTCCCGACGTTCACCCGGCGAAGGCTCTATCTCAAGGCGACCTGATGGCCGATGG
>JBMNNU010000032.1:0-17816 GCA_050942695.1 Chloroflexota bacterium | reverse complement strand
GCCAGCTTCCATATTAGGGCATGCTCCCTGGCGCCGTTGCCCACTACGAGTACATTCATCAAGCTTCTCCTGATTTGAAGTGCTGAGTGTTGAGTCCTAGGTCCTGAGTCCTGAGTCCTGAGTCCTGGGTTCTATTCCCTCTCTCCGAGGGAGGTTCCTCTCCCCTCTCCCCGTGGGGGAGGGGACGGGGGTGGGGTTCGCTCCTCATACCCCTCTCCCTGTGGGGGAGGGGCAGGGGGTGGGGTCCGTCTCCCCGTCCCCTCGTCCCCGTGTCCCCCCGCCCCGATGCATCCTCTACCGCCCGAACTAACAGGGGGATGGAGCACACCGCGGGATCGAACTGTATCAGGAGGGAGCCGGTGAGGGGGTTGGCGGATGCGGAACGCACGCCCTCGACGCCGAGGATCACCTCTTCGAGAGGGCGCTTGCGCTCGGGACAGCGGTATAGGCAACCGACGGCCAGCCTCAGCCTACCAGGCACCGCGGAATGCCGGATATAGACGGCCGGCTCCTCACCCAAAACTGCTGCCACCCTACAAACACCTCGCCATCGGATACCCGTTGCGATGACCATCGTGGTCGTCGCTGCCGGGGATCGCGGGGTTGAAGCAGAGGAAGCAAGGGCTGTGCCGCCGGATAGTGGCATCTTTCGTTCAAATGGGAGGGGATAACCAATGAGAGCAGATTATCTACGGTTAGGGTGACAGTCTATCTTATAAGGGCTGGTTTCCTTGATGGTCATGCCTGGCCCATCCCTAAGCCGTCATGCCCGACCTGATCGGGCATCCAGGGGTCCACGTTGGAGTGTAGGGGTGGCCTCACGAGTGGATGGGACGTCTGGACCCCCGCTTTCGCGGGGGGTGACGAAAGAGATAGAGAGCGCGGCGCTGAAGCGACCCGACCGCGCTGAAAATACGAAGCCCTGCGGGCTGGGACGGTAGGTATCACAGGCCTTGCTGGCCTGGCTACTGGCGACGAAGCCCTGCGGGCTGGGACGGTAGCCCCGAAGGGGGTTTGTCTTTTCAGCCCCGCGGCTTCAGCCCGGGGCTCTCGGACAAGGCCTACTAAATTTAGAAGGTTCCGTGTTGGAGGACATGATTCGCGACATGGGTCACAATGTAGCTTCAGGCCTTGTGCCTGACGTGGTACATCGTCGGGGACAAGCCCCGACGCTACAGCATTGGACTGTTACACGGTCTGGCTGTTTGTGTGACCATCCCGAGCCCCTCGCCACCAGGGCGATCCGTTGGCGGCTACCGGATAGGTTCTTTGGGCTAGGGGTGGCCCGGGGACAGGTGGGACTCAATATAGTCCAGGGCGTCCTGGACGGTCTCGGCTAGGTGATACATCTCTTTCAGACCGGGGCGGGCGAAACCTTCGGCGACGGTTTTTTCCAGCATCTGAAGCAGGGGGGCGTAGTAGCCCCGGCCATCCAGAAGCACTATCGGCTTCTGGTGGTAACCGAGACTCCGGAGGGTGATGATCTCCAGCAGCTCCTCCAGGGTTCCAATGCCACCGGGAAGGGCGATGAAGGCATCCGCACGTAGCTCCATGGTGGCCTTCCGGTCCCGCATGTGGGAGGTGTAGATCATCTCGTTTGCTTCCTGGAACACCAGCTCAGCCCAGTCCGGCCTCCGGGGGATTACCCCCAGCACATGCCCGCCGCCAGCCTGCACAGCCCGAGCGACGGTGCCCATCAGCCCATTCTGGCCTCCGCCATATACGAGTCGGTGCCCGCGGCGAGCCATCTCCTCGCCCAACTCCTTGGCTAGTTCGAAGTATCGTTCGGCGATGCCGTTGCTTGAAGCGCAGAAAACGCAGATACAGTGATTCACTAGATTACCCAGACCCTAATATATTTACATAATAATAGCAGATTGATGCTCATCGGCAATGATTACAGAGATAGCTACTCAAGGAGATGACACCTGCCAATCGAAGGAGTTGAAAGCCCAGTCGAACAACACAGTAGCGTCCGGCACCAGGCCGGCCTCGCTCCTCATGAAGGCCACAAATATCTGGTGGCCGTCTTGGGTGGCGGAGGCCACGATCGCCCTACCCGCGTCCTCTGTATAACCGATCTTAACCCCATCGGCTCCGGGGTAAGCCCACAGGAGGGGGTTCAGGTTCTCGATGGTGTATGCGATGTTGCTCCGCGAGATGTCGTAGCTCGTGGCTGCGGCCAGCTCTCGGAAGAGCGGGTACTGCATGCCGTAGCGCGCGAGGGTGGCCATATCGTAGGGGCTTGAGTAGTGATTTGCCTCGTCTAACCCGTGGGGGTTGGCGAAGTGGGTGCTCTTCAACCCCAATTGCCTGGCCTTCTCGTTCATCAACCCCACGAACAGATCCTCGCTCCCTGCAACGTATCGCGCAATGGCGACGGCCGCGTCGTTGCCCGACGGCAGCATCGCCCCGTAAAGCAGGTCCTCCAGGGTGACGTCGAACCAGGGCTCCAGACCCATCAGCGTGCTGTCTTCGAAGTCTTTAGCGCTGACATCTACCTTTACCTTCTCGGATGGGTTTCCGTGCTCGATGCCCAATATCGCCGTCATGATTTTGGTAAGGCTGGCGGGCGCGATCGGTTCGAAGCCGTTTCTGTGGAAGAGTATAGCGCCCGACTCTCCATCAACCACTACTACATGCTGCGTAGATGGCTCTGGATCGGGCGTACCGGGTTTTCGAACCGGCGCATTGCCGAGATGGGACACGGGCAGAGCAGTTGGAATAGCCGGCGGTTTGACGCAGCAGGGGGTCGGGCTCGGCAATGGAGTTAATGTGGGCGCACTGGCGTACGGCCCCCCTGGGGCAGCCATTCCACCATGCGCTAGCTTGGGATCGCTTGCGCCTCCGGAAGGGTCTGGCTCCGTAGCCCCCGGCATCACGGTCGTTGCGAGGGCTACTATCATCATTCCTACCAGCAGCAAGATCCGCCAACTCCCCCTCATTGACCCCAGATAATCTATCACATTGGAAATAATGCCCAGTAGGCCGGGGGATGACGGACGCCGCACCAGGTTTGGAGATCTTCGCACAACTACCTCCTTCAAACATGCTTAATGTATCAGAGAAGACCCCTTTGCATCTAGCAGGCCAGGGTTCAAATAGAAATCTCTTGGGGGAAAAAAAAGCCCGCGGTGGGAAAAACACCGCGGGCTCATGAAAACGGGCTTCCTGAGGGGTGGAAGCCCAGAGTATGATCACTCAGGCCACAATCGCACCGGTTTGGAATAGCTGGATCTCAATACCACACCGAATCCCCTGCCTGTGTGAATATCCTCGTCGTCTACCAACTGAATATCGAGTATCGACGCGATCCTCTTGCCTTCAGGGGCTATCAACTGCTTATAGCTCTCTAGAAGCTGGCGGTCCAGGTAGGCTACGATGGAGTGGAGAGCTGCCGTTTTTCGTCGCACATGCAGTATGAGGTTGATAGGAGCTGACAGGCTGGTACTCTTGTCCTCGCCTTCCTCCTCCGCGTCCCCATAGCTATGGGTGTATACTGAAACTACGGTTTCATCCAACCCGGAGAGGTATTCAGCAATCTGCTGCGCGATCGAGTAACGGAAGTAGCCGTGGATTGCAGGATTTTCGACTCGAAGCGCCTCGGCTATCTGGTCTCGCCCCCGAAGGGCTGTCATGGTTTCGCAGTGGGCTATTGCGTTTTCGATTATCCCTAACGCGCTGCTGGCTATCTCGGCTTGCCCGTCTGTTAAATCCCCTGAATCTGTGGTATTCAAATCAGCGATAGCCATCTAACACCTCCAGAAAGCTGTCCGCTAGCGCGGACTTCTCCGACGCAGGGTTTTCCGCCGCTTTTACGGGAAGAAGCCTCTCTTCTGGACGGCCGAAGCGACGCGGCCAACGGCCAACTGATACGCTGCATCCCGCAGACTAACCTTGTCCCGCTCGGCTAATGTCCAGACCTCGTCGAATGCCCGCTTCATTATCCGTTCGAGGTTTCTATTGACCTCGTCAGCCTCCCAGCGGTAGCACTGGAGGTTCTGAACCCACTCGAAGTAGGACACCACGACACCACCAGCGTTGGCTAGGATATCGGGAACCAGGACCGTCCCCTTCTTCTCCAGTATGGCGTCGGCTTCGGGTGTGGTGGGGCCGTTCGCGCCTTCGACTACGTAGCGGGCCTGTACGTTGTGCGCGTTTTTGCCGGTGATCTGCCCCTCCAGGGCGGCCGGCACCAGGATGTCGACTTCTACTTCCAGCACATCCTGGTTGGAGATCCGTTCGGCCTTGTTAGGCTGGATATCCTCCAACAATCGGCCCGGTGAGGCGGTTATGAACGACGACAGCTCCTTGACATCCAGCCCCCTGTGGCTAAACAGTCCGCCGGATATGTCGGAGATCGCTACGACTTTACAGCCCCTTTCGGCCAGGAAAAGAGCGGTAGGCATCCCAACCTTGCCGAAGCCCTGGACCGCTACGGTAGCGCCCTCGGCGGGGATTCCTTTTCGTTTGAGAAGCTCCAGCGCGACCGTTGCCACGCCCTGGCCGGTGGCGTTCTTGCGGCCAAGAGAGCCTCCAAGGTCGATCGGTTTACCCGTAACCGACTCCGGGCAAGAGCAGCCTGTGAGCGAACTAACCGTGTCCATTACCCAGGCCATGGTCTGTTCGTTGGTGTTGACGTCTGGCGCGGGTATGTCGACCTTTGGGCCAAGGATAGGCATGATCCTGGCGATGTAGCTCCTGGTCACCCGTTTCAGCTCATTGGGGGACATCTTCGTAGGGTCGCACTGGACCGACCCTTTGCCGCCCCCAAAGGGGATATCGACTACTGCGCACTTCCAGGTCATCAACGCGGCTAGGGCTCGCGTTTCGTCGAGGCTCGATTCGGGGTGGTACCGAATGCCCCCTTTGCACGGCCCTCTGGCGCTGCTGTGCTGTACTCGGTAACCCTTAAAGATCTGGATTGCTCCATCGTCCATAGTGACGGGGATCGATACGGACAATTCCCGCTCGCACTCCAGCAATGCAGCGTGAATTCCCGGGTCGAGCCCGAGCCGAAGGGCAGCTACGTTCAGGCATCTTTGAACTGAGGCTAGAAATCCGTCCTCCTCCGTCTCCGTTAAAGACGAATTTGGAACGCCAGGACGATTGTTGGGCCCCGTTTGCTTGATACTCTGACTGCTCATCGATATACCTCCCATTGGCAGCCCTTTATTACCTGTAATAGTTTACGGGAGAAGCCGTGAGAGGGGTATGAAAAGCGGCGGTGAGGAATGAAAAACTCGTGAAAAAATACGCGAGGTGGGGTTTACTCTGTTGATAGCAGGTACCCTATCCCAGGCCTGGATAGGATATGGCGTGGATTGGCAGGATCTTTTTCTACTTTTCTTCTCAAGTAGCGTATGTACGCCCGCAAATAGTCTGTTTCATCCCGATAATCCGCCCCCCAGACCCGCGACAGCAGCTCTTCGTGGAGCATCACCTTTCCGGCGTTCAACGCCAGCTCCGATAGCAGGCGGTATTCGGTGGCAGTAAGTATGATCTCTTTGCCTCGGACCGCAACCCGCCGTTGCGCCAGGTCGATAGTCAGATCCCCGCAGGTGACGAGTTGGCCGTTTTTCGGCTGCCCTCCCGACCAGCATCTCCGGAGCACCGCTTTTACCCTGGCCAGCAGCTCCCTCGAACTGAAAGGTTTGGTCAGGTAATCGTCGGCTCCAACTTCAAAACCGCGGATCTTATCTCTCTCTTGCGCTTTGGCGGTCAGCATTATTACCGCGATGTTGGAGTTTTCGCGTATGCGGCGGCAGATTTCGTAGCCATCTAGCTCCCCGGGGAGCAGGATGTCCAGCAATACAAGGTCCGGCTGAGAGGCTTTTACCTTATCCAGCCCTTCCTGCCCGTTGCTCGCCGTGTCTACATCGTACCCTTCGGTCTGGAGTACCGATCGTACCAGCTTTAGCAGCTTCGGTTCGTCGTCGATTGCCAGAATCTTAGGCATCATCATTGCTGGCACCTCCTGGCCCCAAAGGTAGAGTGAAGAAGAAAGTAGTCCCGGAACCTAGAGTGCTTTCTGCCCAGATCCGGCCGCCATGGCTCTCGACGATGGTGCGAGCTATGGGGAGGCCTAGGCCAGTACCTAAGACGTTGGGGGTGGTCTTCGACTTGATCCGGAAAAACCGCTCGAAGAGACGGTTGAGATGCTCCGGTGCTATCCCAACACCTTGATCCGCGACGCTGATCTGCACCTCTCCCTCACGCACATCACCCCTTACTACCACTAAACCGCCGTTGGGCGAGTACTTCACTGCGTTATCCAGCAGATTGTGTAGGACCTGTTCGATGCGGCGGGGATCGGCGTCTACTACCGGAAACCCTGGAGGGAAGCTCACTATGAACCGATGCCGCCTAGCTCTGACGCTGACCTGTTCGATCGCGCGCTTGGCTATTCTGGCCAGCAACGTTGGTTGCTTTTCGATTTCCAGGAAGCCTGCTTCGATAGTCGAAGACTCCAGGATGTCTGATATCAGGTTTTCCAGGTTATCGCACTCATTGACGATAACCTCCAGGAATTCGCGCCGAGTTGCCTCATCCCATTTTGGATCATCTAACAGCAGGGCTGTCGCATAGCCTTTGATAGATGCTAAAGGGGTACGCATTTCGTGCGATAGGGTGGATAGAAGCTCTGATTTCTGCCTGTTTGCCTCCTGCAGAACTCCTATCTGCGCCTCTAGCTCTCTGGTTTGTCGCTCCAATAGAGCCTGGAGTTCCTGTACAGATCTCCCGGTAGTTGGTGAGCTGTCGGGATATTCGGTTCGAGCTTCATTAGATTTCACGACTACGCCTTTGTAGTGACCTTGTTATCCCTAACCTTCTAATATCCCAATATCGATTGTACCATAGGAAGAGGGTAGAAAAATCACCCAATAACGCGTACACAAAGCCGCCACGGTTTCGAAACCGTGGCGGCTTGATTGGCTATTAGATCGTCGGCTGGCTACCTGATTACAACCGGTGTGCCTACCGTGGCCCAGTCCCAGAGCCATTTGGAGTCATTGAGGCTCAGCCCTAAACAGCCGTGACTTCCCGGCCACCCGAAAGTCCCCAGCCAATAGTTGTAGTGGAACGATGCTCCGTCGCTCGTGAAGTACTGAGTATATAAGACGTGCTTCAAGTGGTAACCACCCGGGGCGTCGCGCGGGATGCCGATAGTCTCGCTATCCATGGTCTCATCGGCCACTCGACGTAAGATCGTATATATCCCGGTTCTGGTCGGTGTAGCTGCGTAGCCTTTGATGGTAAGGCAGGAGAAAACCGCTCTGTTACCTTCGTAAGCCGTAACGATGGCTGGCGTCTCAAGCTCCACGTCTATCCACTTGCCTTCGAAGGTTGTCGTGGGGGGTGTTGGAATCCTTACCTCGCTGCCCTTCAGATACTCTTCTTGGTTAACCTGGTACCATCGTTCTCCATCCGACGTCTCCACCTCTCTCAGCACCGTTATCGGCGTGTTGTTGGGAAGATGGCGAATTTCGGCCTCTTCGTGATCGATCGGGAGGCTTCTAAGGAAGGTATTGGCGCCCACCGAACGGCCGGGTAGGTTGATCTCGCGAACTACTTTTGGAGATTGAATATAGAGAGTTATGAAGATGGATGGATCTGAAGGCCCTACATCTAATGCGTTTATGTAGCCGATCCTATCTTTCTCAGGGCTCCATACCTTCAGTTTATCACCCTGTTGCTCAGCCACCACCATGAAACGGCGGAACTGCGGCACCTCCCATATCGGTTCTGCGTCCGGCCCGGGTGTCGACCATAGTGTCGTCTCTACGAAGTTGGCAACCCACCAGTTCTCGTAACCTGGAGGTACGGACGGGATTTGCCAAGATGGTGTTGGTGTAGGGGGCGGTGTCGGCGTTGCAGTTGGCGGCGCCCCACTGGGGCCCACAGCCGCAGCATCGATAAAGGCGTAGTTGTTAGTCTGCGGATTCCACACATACAATCGAGAGTCCTGTTGAGGCCCTATAGCCTGAAAGTAACTCCACTGGGGAACCCGCCCAAAAGACACCGCGTTAGCATCCGGACCCGACCAAAGCTCCGTCTCTTGGTGGTTCTGGACCCATCTAGGATCGAACGCTGAGGCTGTTGTTATGTCCATAGCCGCTACCATGAATGTGCACACTGCAATAATGCCTAGGGCTACCACTATTACAATGTTTCCTCTAATGTGGGGGATACCGAGACGAGACATCCAGTACTACCTCCAAAAAAACGACGGAGCGCGCAACGAACCAAAGGCTGCCTAGGCTCGTACTGCATCGTCTGTTCGTGTTGTGGTAATGTCTTTGCTTGGGGATTAGCGACCCGATGTGTCCTATGCCGTAGATAGAATTTGGACCAAAATTTTATCAGGATGAGATTAGCGGAATCCAGCAAATACTGCAAGTTAGATGGACATATTCTTTGAAAAAAATTATATTGACTGCTCTCTGCAGGCGACCGAGGTCTTACGGACGATGTTTGACAGCCGCCGTCGCAAGAGGATAATGCTACCATGAGCTACAACTCCTGGCGTAATTTTATTCGATATTGCATCCTCTTTGTCTCGATTCTACTTTTAGCTGCCGGCCTTATCTGGCAGACCCGCATCTCGGGCCATTGGGAAGATGTTCGGTCTTCCATTGCGGAGGCGGAGCCTTCGAGCGCTGCTCAACCGACCCCGACAGGTGAACTGCCTGCAGCGCTTCCTTCGACCCTGCCCTCCGGAGCAAGTGTCGCGGTAACACCCACTCTGCAGCAGGATTCTCGGCCGCTCTGGGTGACCTTGCTGCGCGATGTTCGCCTGATCGGTGGACTTCAGCGCCAGGATGAGAGTGTCCCTAAGGGCACCGTCCTGCGGGTACTGGCATACAACAACGACGGCCAACTGCTGGTTCACTATGCGGGGGATAATATCGATCACGAGGCGGCAGAAGGGCTTGTAGATAGCGCTGATGTAGCCCCCATTGGGGCGCCGAAATGGCTAATGGTGAGAAGGGTAACAGCGCTCAGATCGACTCGGGATCCAGCATCAGGTATCGTTTCGTGGCTGCAGCCCGGCGTGGTGTTGGAGACGTTAGACGATGGCGGGCAGTCGGTGCGGGTTTACTACCTCGGGAATGGTCGGGAGCGGGAGCCTGCCGAAGGCTGGGTAGATGTAGAAAACCTGGTTGCAGCCGGCCCAGTCCTGGCGGCGGAGAGCCGGGGGGCGCGATGGCTGGATAAGGAGAGAGTTGGCTGCCTTCTTTCAGGCGATGGGGTATGGATTCAGCTCCCATACCGGACGCAGTTGGATGGCAGTCCGGCCGCTACGGCAAATTGCGGCCCCGCAAGTATCGGAATGATCCTCGAGTACTTGGGAGTAGCTTCAACTAATGCTGAGCTGCGCTCTGTTGCCCACCGATTGCAGGGAACCTCCGGGGATGATACTGGATTTGCTATTGAGTATCTCCAGAGCGCCGTAGAGCTGTTGGGGATGAGAGGGTATGACCTGTATTCTGGGAGCGATTTGAAAAAGTGGAGCTTAGATGACCTGCGAAGGCATATATTGGATGGGCGTCCAGTCGTTCCCCAGTTGAGGTTCCACATGATGCCGGGGCGAGATAGCTCTGATTACTGGGAAGACCACTATGTTGTTCTATGCGGGGTACAGGGAGAAGACTTCATCTATAGCGACCCAACGGATATCGATGGCCCCGGTTACGGGCGATTGATAAGTGCAAAGCAACTGGAACAAGCCTGGAGCACATCCTATTGCCCTTTCGCTGCTTTTGCTGTGGGAAGACAAGGGTGGTGAGTACATCAAAGTCTGTTCTGTTTGCCTAACTGGAGCTATAATTGCATTAGAGGCGTTAGAAGCGTTAGATCCGTTGGTAAACAGATGATTAGATTATTTAGTCTACTAAACCTCGCGAGAAATGGTCGATTGGCTTGGCGCTTGTTGAAGGATAAGCGTGTGGCGTTATCCTCCAAGCTCATAATCCCACTGGGTGTATTATACGCCTTTTCCCCAATAGACTTGATGCCTGATTTCTTTATAGCCCTAGGGCAACTGGACGATATTACCATGCTACTGTTATCTGTAATGCTGTTTTTAAGACTTTGCCCCCCGGAATTGGTAAGGGAGCATGCGGAAAACCTGGCAGGAAGGCCCCGTAAGCAGAGCCCAGAAGACCCGAATAGGGTGATAGAAGGCGATTATCGGATCATCAAGTAGAAGGTTGCTGGCTTGGTTGACGAAGATTGGTGTTCCAGATATGATGCCCCAGGATTATAACCTTGTGGAGGAGACTCGGGCATGCCTGCGATCAAGTGTATTTCCTGTCAACATCTGGAACCAGTCGACGGAACCACGAAGAGTCGTTGCGCTTTGGGCAAGTTCGATCGCCCAACTCGAAACGGTGGATATAAAGGTTCATATTCGATAACCAGCCTCGCTATGGGTACCCCTTACTTACGCCAGGTTGCAGGGAAGTGTGAGGAATACTCACCTCGTAATTGACCTGTTCTAATGTGTAGGGCTAGCTTCCGGAGGGTGGCGGATTATCGCGGGGCGATGTTCCACTCCCGGGATTATCAGCGGTTTTGTCCCGTACCAAACTTCCCAATCGGCAGCCCAGATACCCAGCCGAAATAGAGTTCTGAAGAAGAGGTCTAAAGTTTGGCTTTCGGTACTGGTGATCGCACCTTTCCGCATATTAATTATCAAATTAATTCCGGCCTCCATGATTCCAAGATTGGTAGCGCTTGAGCAAGAGGTGACGAGTGCAGATTTGGCCTCGCTCCTACGAGCACCACATGTTGGAGTCACCGGCATATTGATGAGCAAGATCTGTACCGAAGTTGAAGAAGGACGGAATGCGCGGGTGGCTCTTGGCTGGGTCGGGGTGCGGAGCGCTGGGTCTAATGGGCGTAAGCATCCCATAGGGCATGCTCACCAAGACATCCCATAACTGCCGAGGAGTTATTCCCCCACCATGCGACCCCTTTCAGGAGGTCGGTGGATATCCCATGATGGGACTACTATTATGGATCTTTTCGATCGATGTTCCCCTTGATGCTCTGCTCAGATATCAAGAGAGTACATCTCTCGAAGCTTAGCCCGAAGTTGTGTTTCGTGAAGCTGTTCCTGTCCTAACAGTTCAATCAAGAAGGCTTTCAAATTGGGATCATCAACCACCCTCACTGCCATCTGGAGGTAGGCTTGGCTCTCAATTTCGTGCGCTAGGGCGTGAAGCAGCATCTCGAGGGCCTCAATGTTCACCCCATTGCGCCGATCTTCTTTTATTGAAGACATTGACATCTCCTTCGATGCAATGGATTTTTTCCATTTTAGCACAGTAGCGCATGTAAGATGGTAACGGAGGGATTTAGCTAGAAGCGACGAAGGGGCGATATACTCAAAGGTGGTATACTATCCACGCCGGAATCTCAGGCCATCCAACCTCAATTGAGAGGAACCGTCAGTGCTGATAGACAATAGGGCTGAGGCTATGAAGAAAGCACGGAAGCTAGCTGTCCTTCTCGGAGTGCTGTTGCTGATTACCCTGGCGATTTACGTAGCTCAGCGGAGCCCGGATATTCGAAATTTGGCACGCTTTGGTTACCCAGGCGTGGCTATCCTGATGTTCCTCTCCTCCGGCACAGTGCTCTTACCAGCCCCAGGGTTTGCTGCTGTTTTGGCTGCTGGAACGATCTGGAACCCGGTGCTGGTAGGTATTGCGGCTGGAATAGGGGCAGGCACCGGGGAGATTTCCGGTTACCTGTTGGGGATAGGCGGGAACACAGTGCTGGATCTCAAGGAGGGAAAACGGTGGCGCCGCGCTCATGGATGGCTGGAAAAGCACGGATTGCTGGCTATCCTAATCCTGGCGGCTATTCCCAATCCCTTTTTCGATGCTATCGGGTTAGTTGCAGGCTCCCTTGCTTATCCCATAAGAAGCTTCTGGATTGCCGCTGTCCTGGGGAATTCCATTAAATATGTGCTGTTGGCCTGGCTGTCAGGCAGCGCCGTTGCCTGGTGGGCGGTCCACTGACCGTGTTCGATTGCGTCTATTTGTCCAGATAGCTCTCTAGCTCACTTCTTGTGAAAAGTGCTTTAAACTGAAAGCCTTCCGCTTCGACATTCTCTCGGGCTCCTTCTTCCCTGTCGACTACTCCGAGTATGAACAGAACCTCTGCGCCCATATCTCGTAGCTTCTTCGCAGAGATTATCGCCTGGGTGCCGGTTGTCATAACATCTTCGATCACCACTACCTTCTCGCCGGGGTGGATTTCGCCCTCTATATACTTTTGAGTGGCGTAATCTTTGGCCGCCTTCTTGACGATGACGAACGGTATTCCTGACTCTAAGGATGCGGCAGTAGCCAGGGCTACTGCGCCTAGTTCCGGCCCCGCAATGCGATCGGTCTCGACAGGAATCAAACTGGCCAGCAGCTTGGCAAGGGGGCGAAGTATGTCTGGTTTGGTTTCAAACAGGTACTTATCGAAATAGGTCTTGCTTCGCCTGCCGGAGCTGAGCACGAAATCTCCAACCAAATAGGCATGTTTAACCAGCTTTCGCGCTACATCTTCCCTGAGTCGGGAGATGTTCTCAACGCCTCCGGCTTCTTCCCTTGCTTCCATGGCAACAACCTCCAGTTCAACATCGCGCACTTTCGCGGTATTCTAACATATAGAAACCGGAAGGACTGGTGAAGGAGGTCCAGATGAAGCTGGATTCGATCCTTGATGTGCCGGGTATAAGGGTGGGACATTACACCGATTTGGACGCGGCAACCGGCTGTACTGTGCTGCTTTGCGATCGACCGATGGTTGGTTCATGTCTGGTCTCCGGCGGAGCCCCTGGAGAGCGGGAAACTGCCCTTTTGGATCCCTCCTGTTTGGTTCAGGAGGTCCACGCAATTCTGCTAAGCGGCGGGAGCGCTTTCGGGCTTGATGCAGCAGGGGGAGTGATGCGCTACCTTGAGGAGCATCAACGAGGCTTCGATATGAAGGTTGCTCGTGTGCCTATCGTGCCCACCGCCATCCTATTCGATCTGTCTATCGGCAACCCGATGATCCGCCCTGGGCCGGAAGATGGGTACGAAGCCTGCCTCGCTGCCAGAAGCGACTCGCTACCGCAGGGAAATGTAGGTGCAGGTACCGGTGCAACTGTGGGCAAGGTTCTGGGTATGTCCTACGCCGTTAAGGCCGGGTTGGGCAGCGCCAGCGTGCGGCTGCCGGACGATACGGTAGTGGGCGCTATCGCTGCCGTTAACTGCGTGGGGGATGTGGTTGATCCAGATACTGGTAGGATTATAGCTGGAACGCGCCATCCTGGAGGAAAAGGGTTCCTGAACTCTTCCAAATGGTTGCATAGCGGGGGTGTGCCGAATACGCTCCTCGGGGGCAACACAACTCTGGCGGTAGTGGCTACCAATAGCTGCCTCAGCAAGGCCCAAGCTCGCCAACTGGCTACACTTGCGCAACAGGGCATGTCTAGAGCCATCAGGCCGATTACCCCTAATGATGGGGATGTAGTGTTCACCTTGGCCGCGGCCAAACGCAACAGATACCGGCAAGATCTCAGCACCCTTGGCGCCGCGGCGGCGGAGGCGTTGGCGCGTGCGATCATACGATCGGTCGAGGCAGCGGAAAGCCTGGCTGGGGTTCCTTCTGCAAAAGAAGTCATTAAAGAATAATATATCGCCGAACAGATCGGTGTTGCACTTGCTTTAGAAAGCATCTTTAGGCTATAATACTGTTTAACGGGAACCTGTATCCTTGAGCGCTGGAGGATGCGGGAAGGGAGGGCTTCAAGCTTTGCAAGCTGTTACCTTGTCACGAGTCGAAAACCGAGGGCTAGCAGAGTAGGGGTGACTTGGTTTCCCATGCCTTGGAAAGATTTGGCTATCCCGGAGCTAACGAATTGATAACCCGACTGCAAAGAAGAGTAGTCGGGTGTTTTGTTGGCCGGAGCAGCTTGCGAACAGATGCAATCCCAGCGGGGAGAGGTTTTCGAGAGAAACAAATCATACTATCTGGAATCGATAGATTGGGTTAGATTAGAAAGGAGTCTCGGTGCAGGTAGTAGCTAGAGATAACGAGAGTTTCGAAGAACTTCTGCATCGCTTCAAGCGCGGTGTTATGAAGGCCGGTCTGCTCAAGGATATGAAGAGCAAAAGGCATTTTATCTCCAAGGGCGAGCTTCGACGCGAAAAGATGAGAGCGGCGGAGCGCAAGAGGCGACAGAAGGCTGCGCGAGCCAAAGGACCCAAAGGGGCTAGGTAATTCCGGGATTCGATGACCCGGCGCGCGACTAAGCCTTGGCGAGGTTGCCGCGATTGGGGATCCTCAACTAGGTGATGCAGCGAACCGCTGGTTTTCCGCACAATTCAGACATATAAAGAGCACGTAACAACGCCGTTGCGTGCTCTCTTTTTTTTCTATGGATACCACCCCGCAGTTAGGCGTGACTCCTACCATGAACTCATGCCCGCTTTTTGGCATGGTTCGTGGCACGAGCCACAATGTAGCGTCGAGCCTTGTGCCTGACGTGGTACCTCGTCGGGGACAAGACCCGACGCTACAGCATTGGACTGTTACACGATCTGGCTGTTCGGGTGAACCATGCCCGCTGTTTTCGGAAATGGCACACAACATGCGTCCTACCCAACGGCTAACGGCACTGTCTCTCGGTGTGGAGCAAAGCCGGATCGATTCGCAAGGATGTGGCCCGCCTCCCAGGCCGAGTTATCGGAGGAGAGATGCTCAGGAATTCTGTCCGCCTGATCACCATCGGAGACATCGAGATCGGAGTCCACTATAGCTGGCTTCTGGTGTTTTTCTTGGTTGCATGGACTCTCGCTGTCGGCTTCTTTCCCTTCCAGCTCCCTGGTTTGTCGGCCGGTATCTATTGGATCATGGGCTTCGTCGCCTCTCTGTTGCTTTTCGTCTCGGTCCTGATCCACGAATTGGCTCACTCCTTTACTGCTGAGGCCCGAGGTCTCAGAGTGAGCAGCATCACTCTTTTCATCTTTGGTGGCGTATCCAACATCAGCGGCGAGCCACGTACAGCTAGAGATGAGCTGTTGATATCTATCGTCGGTCCAATATCCAGCCTTATTCTTGGTGGGCTTTTTTGGATACTTTGGGCGGCTTTGGGAGCCGGTATGGGGGCTGTCGAAGGCGTACTCATATATCTCGCCACCATCAATATCCTGCTGGCGATATTCAACCTGATCCCCGGCTTCCCTCTAGATGGGGGGCGGGTCCTCAGGGCGATCGTATGGTGGTCTACAAATAGCTTCCAAAGGGCTACGCAGGTGGCAGTCATTTCCGGCCATGTGGTCGCTTTCCTGTTCATCATCGGCGGGCTGCTCCTCGCTTTCAGCGGTGCTTTTCTCAGCGGTATCTGGCTGATCCTTATCGGCTGGTTCCTGAACGGCGCAGCCGATGCAGCCGGGCGCCAAACGCGAGAAACCGAATGGTTCAGAGGCGTCACCGTTCGGCAGGTAATGAACCCGCAGCCTGTTACGGTGGACCCGGACGAAAACCTTTCTGAACTGGTCTTCGAGCATGTCTTACTGCGGGGGGTGCGAGCCTTACCGGTTGTAGAGGATGGTGAGCTGTTGGGAATGGTCACCCTCAGCGATGTCCGGGGAGTGGATAGAGATCGATGGGATGTAACGACTGTTCGATCGATAATGGCCAGACCTGACCAACTCCAGACCGTGAGCCCTCAGCAGGAGCTTACTGACGCTATTAGATTATTGGCTGAGTACGATATCAATCAACTGCCTGTTGTTGATGAGGGGAAGCTGGTCGGATTGCTCAGCAGGAGCAACGTAATCAGGTTCTTACAGATCAAGGAAGAGTTGGGGCTAGCTGCCGGCGAGGAAGAGCAGAGGCGAGCAGCCTGATGATAGAGCTGAGTCCTGGATCTGACAAATAGATAATCCAGATACATCACGCATCAAAAAACATCAGGACTCAGGACGCAGGACTAATCCTAAATTGGGAGGGGAAATGGCCCTCTTTGAAGATCGGCGTGATGCCGGTAAGAGGTTAGCGGAGGAGTTGGAAGAGTATAGAGGGGCAGACGGAGTGATACTGGCTCTTCCACGAGGGGGAGTGGTTACAGGTTTCGAGGTAGCATCGGCTCTTCAGCTCCCATTGGATGTCTTTATCTCTCGGAAGATAGGTGCGCCTGGCAACCCTGAATTAGCGATAGGCGCGATTGCTGAGATAGACGGGGTTTGGACTGATCGGGAGGCTATTTTACTATTGGGAATATCTGATGAGTATATTCAGCAGGAGGCCGACCGTCAGCGACAGGAGATAGAGCGGCGAATAGAACGGTATCGACAGGGAAGAGCGCTGCCGCCTCTAGCGGGAAAAACGGTTATCGTGGTAGACGACGGCATCGCAACCGGATATACGTTGCTAGCCGCTCTGAAAGGTATACAGAAGACCAACCCCCGCCTGTTAGTAGCAGCGGTGCCGGTTGCGCCGGAGGATAGCTGGCGGAAGGTATCGAAAGAAGCCGATAGAGCGGTTTGTCTGGCAACACCTGAACCCTTCCTGGCTGTTGGCTATCACTACGTGGCTTTCGAGCAGGTTGGTGACGAGGAAGTGGTGGATTTGCTGCAGCAGGCTCGACAACAATTGGGTGTTATTACTTGAGTGAGTAGTGAGTAGCATAAGGAGGACGAGAATGGCGTACGAGAGAGCGGACAGAACGGACGCATCGGTTGCAGCCGTTGTTGATTTCTTGGAGGGGATACAGTATCCATGCTCAAAGGAGGAGATCATCGACTACGTAATTAGGCAGGATGCGCCCATTATGGTCGTAGATGCCCTCCGCCGGCTTCCCGAAGAGCAGTATTACGACTTAGCGCACGTGATCGATAGATTTAGTAGAGTCAGTCCTTAGCTGTCGTTACCCGC
The DNA here is from genome assembly GCA_050942695.1 of Chloroflexota bacterium. GTDB lineage: Bacteria > Chloroflexota > UBA6077 > UBA6077 > UBA6077 > JBMNNU01. The sequence goes on along the minus strand of JBMNNU010000032.1, from coordinate 893 downwards.
AAGGTTACGATCCGGTACCCGCCGACTGGGAAGCGTAGCGCGTAAGGCTCTTCCAGAGATAGCTCTTCCCCGCGCTCTTCGGCCAGGTTTGACAACTCCACGAAAGCCATAGGGAAGGCAGTACGAATCACGGCTTCGGTTGGCTCTTCCGCGCTGTTGTACAGCCTAATAATCAGGTCTCCGCTGCCGTCGTCGGCCAGCTTGAAGGCTGAAAGAACGAGGTTAGTAGGGGCCAAGCTGAGGAAGCTGAGCCTTGGCCCCAACGATCCAGTGTGGCGATTGGTCCAACGGGCTCGGAGCGGTCTCGCGAACCAATAAGCCCTGTGGAAAACACCCTTCCAATCCCCCGTATGAGGGATCACCGAGTACTCAAAGTGATGGCTGCCCATCATCTGAGCCTCTGGGGTCGGAAGGATGGGGCCTGCAGCTCCTTGCCGTGTGGCCAGGTCATCTCTAGAGAGCCAGCCGACGCAACGCAAGAGAGTGAGGGCTATGCATGACCCATCATCTGTTAGAGCTACGTCGTACTCGGGCAGCCCGCGATTGGCGATCATCAGCCCGAATGCACCATCGTTGACGTCCACGAAGGCTAGTTGAGGGTTGGTGGTAACCGGGTGTTCGATCCACCCTTCTGCATCAGTAATCAGGTGGATCGGACGCTCGATCACGGCGAAATGTCCATCAGCATAGGAGCGCTTGGTGTTGAGATGGGTCGGAAAGTGGACCCTGAGCCGGTGGTCTTGGGCATTATTGGTGAAGGTCGTGCGGATATCCACCCGCGGAACACCAGGGTACAGCGATATCCAGATTGTTACCGGGCACTCTACAGTCTCTGCGGAACGAGCCTGTCGATCATCTGTTAACCTTTGAGGCAATTTCAGGGAATACTGCAC
>JBMNNU010000031.1:0-17821 GCA_050942695.1 Chloroflexota bacterium | reverse complement strand
CGCACCAACCGGCTCAGATGTACAGAAACGCTCTGGAGGTGAACCAGAGCTTCTTCGAAAAAAACGGGGTTAACGTCGGGGACAGGGTAGATCTCCGACTGGGAGGAAATCAGTGAAGATACTTGTAACGGGGGGGGCCGGCTTCATCGGCTCCCACATGGTGGACGCCTACCTGGAGGCGGGTCACGAGGTGGTGGTGGTGGACAACCTGGCATCGGGGAACCGGGCCAACCTCAACCCTGCAGCCACCTTCTACGAAGTCGACATAAGATCTCCGGAGATGGCTGAGATAATGGAGCGGGAGAAGCCGGATGTGGTGAACCACCACGCAGCACACATCGACGTGCGGCGCTCCGTGGCCGATCCCCTTTACGACGCCTCCATCAACATCGTTGGCTCGATCTCCCTGCTGGAGCTGTGCCGCAAGACTGGCGTAAAGAAGATCATCTACATCTCATCCGGCGGGGCGATGTATGGGGAGCCGGAGTATCTCCCCTGCGACGAGTCTCACCCCGTCAAACCTCTCTCGCCTTACGGCGCCAGCAAGCACACGGTAGAGCATTACTGCTACATGTACCGGGAGAACTTCGGGCTCTCCTACACCGTGCTGCGCTACCCCAACATCTACGGCCCCCGGCAGGATCCCTATGGCGAGGCTGGGGTGGTGGCGATCTTCACCGAAAGGATGCTGAAGGGAGAGCCGGTAACCATCAACGGTTCCGGGGAGCAAGAGCGCGATTTCTTGTACGTGGGTGACTGCGTGACTGCCAACCTTTTAGCGCTTGAGGCGGGAGACGGCAAGGAGTACAACCTTGGCTGGGGGATAGGCACCACGGTGAACGAGGTGTACACCAGCCTGAAGGAGTGCACCGGTTATACCCTGGAAGCTAACTACGGCCCGGCTAAAACGGGCGAAACCTTCCGCATCTATCTAGACACCAAGCTGATTCGGAAAGAGCTAGGCTGGAGCCCCAAGGTTCCCCTTGCAGATGGCCTCGCGCGCACCGTGGAGTATTTCAGGAATCGAGGGTAGAGTTTGGAGGACCTAACCCACCTAACCCCCCTTTCCGGCACGGGAAGAGGGGGACAAAAGTCCCCTCTCTCTGTGGGGGAGGGGGTTGGGGGTGGGGTCCGTCCTCTCTTATCCCCCCAAGTAGGGTTGGGGCAATGGGCGGGGTCCGCTCGTTTTGTCTCCCTCTGTATCCTTACCGTTTTGATAACCCTGCCGCTGCTATTGCCCGGCTCCGAGGGGTGGGCGGCTGCTGCCGCGCGGGGCAGCCTGCTCGAGACCGGCCATCGGTTACGCTCGGCTGCGCTGGAGTATCGGCAGGTGGCCGAGCATCCCAGCGGAACGATTGCCGGTGGCTTGCGGTTGGGTCGCGTTTACCTCCAGTTAGAGCGATGGCAGGAGGCCGCCGACGTCTTTCGGTCGATAGATGCGCGGCGAGCGGGGGTAGAGGTTAGCCTGGGCTTGGCGACGGCTCTGGATCGGCTTGGTGAGACCCGGTCAGGCCTGGAGCTCCTTCGGCGCGAGCTGTTGCTGCGACCCAACGGGGTAGAGGTCTGGATTCGACTGGTAGAGCTGGCCGCGTCGGCAGATCTATCCCCCGAGGAGATAAGGAGGCTGCTGGACGGCATTGCCGATCCAGCGGTCGAAGGAGCGGACCAACAGCGCGTTTCCTACCTCAAGGCTACCTGCGTGCTGGATATCGAGTCGATGGAAGGAATGCAGATGCTCGCGAGAGCAGCCTCCGGCCCGGACGGTGTAACTGCGGGTAGAGCTCTGGAGTTACTGGCAGTTGTAGGCGAAGTTGCTTCATCCACCGGTTTTAACACCTCCGTTGATCCCCAACCGCTCGCGTCAACTACTCACCTGCAGCCTGTCGCCCTAGCCAAGGCGCTCTTGATTCAGGGATTAATAGGCCCAGCCCTTGCCTATTTGGCTGAAATTCCGAGAGAGGGGGCTGCTGGTGCCGAGGCGCTTGCGCTGGAAGGCTATGGACTAATGAAGCTTGGCCGACTGGATGAGGCGGAAGTAGCGATCCGTCGCTCGCTCGATCTGGCGCCCGATCAGATTCCGGGGCAATATCTATTGGGGCTGCTGCTTCTCTCGCGTGGAGAAGCTGTAGAAGCCGTTCGCCCGCTCGAAAAAGCGATGCGGCGCGATCCCGAGAATCCTGCTATCCTGTTAAAGCTGGGCGAAGCGCTGGCTGAAGCGGGGGATCTAACGAATGCCGGACTAGCCGTAGAGATGGCCGTGCAGGCAGCGCCGGAGGACGCCGATTTGCGGTTAGCCGCTGCCCGTTTCTACGTCGACCGGCAATACCGGGTGGATGCGGCGTTGCTTCACGCAAGCGAAGCTGTGCGTCTAACCGGGCGAAGCCCCGATGCCCTGGCCACTCTGGGATGGGCTGCACACCTGTCGGGCGACTCTCAGGAGGCGCTTGCGCTGCTGGAGGAGTCGATATCTGTGGCCCCACGGTCGCCTTTGCACCGGTACCGGCTTGCTTCGGTACTCGAAGCGTTGGGGCAGCCGGAACGGGCTCGAGAGCAGTTTACAATGGTCTGGGAGCTTGACGGCTCCGGCGAGCATTGGCGGCGCGCCCAAGCCGCCCTCGAGGGGCTCTAAACATTTGGCCCGAGATCGGGTGCACAACCGGATCGGCATTCTCGACCTCTATGCCGTCATTCCTGCGCAAGCGGGAATCCAGTTAGTAATTATGGAGGACTTATGACCCGTAACGATGGTCGTTTCTTTGATCAACTGCGCCCTGTGGATCTGTTTCCTAAATATCTGCCACTTCACCCCACCTCCTGCTTGATCAAGATGGGATTGACCTGGGTGCTGTGCGCTGCCAGCGTCGAGGAGAAGGTGCCGCCCTTCCTGATAGGAAAGGAGCAGGGGTGGGTTACCGCCGAGTACAGCATGATGCCTGCATCAAGTAAGCAACGCACGCAAAGGGAGCGACAAAACAGCGGGCGATCCCAGGAGATCAGCCGGTTGATCGGCCGAGCTTTACGGGGGGCAGTGGACCTGTCGAAGCTGGGGCAGCGCACCATAATCGTGGATTGCGACGTCCTGCAGGCCGACGGGGGGACCAGGACAGCCTCGATAACAGGGGGATATGTGGCTCTGGTGCTGGCGGTGCAGGAGTTGATGGAGAAGGGGCTGATCGATCAAAACCCGTTGGGCTCGGCGGTGGCGGCAGTGAGTGCCGGGATCGTGGCCGGCCAGCCGATGCTGGATCTGGACTACAGCGAAGATTCTCATGCCGACGCAGACCTGAACGTCGTGATGAACGAGGCAGGGGAGATGGTAGAGGTGCAGGGCACCGCCGAGGGGCGAGCCTTCGGTGAGGCTGCTCTTCAGGAGATGCTATTTTTGGCCCGAAAGGGGATCGGGGAGCTGCTGGAGGCTCAGCGCCGCGTTCTGGGAATGTAGTAACGGGAGCGGATAATCGTCGGTACAATTTTCCTTGCGGGCGGGCCGCTCGATTCGGTATAATATCTGTTAGCAGTAAGGGCCCATAGCTCAGCGGCAGAGCGGGCGGCTCATAACCGCTTGGTCCCTGGTTCGAATCCGGGTGGGCCCACTAAGACGACACCTCAGAGCAAGTAGTTGCTCTGAGGTCGTTTGTTTTTTATTAAGGGGTTAACACACATCTATCCCCGACTCCTATAGGAAAAGAGTGACCTGCAGCTATCGTGCTATTTGCCTCAATAATTTTCGGGTGCTACAATGCCACACTAAGGCACGGGAATTGAGTGTAAGCCCTGTGCGATCTATGATCGTCCGAATGCCGCCGGCCCAGGGCCGGCGATTCTATCGTAGGGAACGCAAAGACAGCTTACAGTATCGAAAGAGGTATGGGCGCGAAACTGACGCAATCGGCAACTACGGCTCGAGTATACGATAATCCGTCTGCCTTCCGGCAGCTCGAGGCCGACTGGAAATCGCTTTTCGATCGACACGGTGGGTGGAACCTCTTCCTTAGTTGGCAGTGGTTTTCCCAGTGGTGGTCTGCATTTGGAGCAAACCGCGAACTCCAGCTACTGGCCCTGGAATGCGGGGATCGATTAGTGGGAATAGTGCCGATGATGGTCGAGATCGACGATGCGGGCAAGCGGCAACTCGCCCTGATAGGTAGCGATCGGACCACAGACTACGGAGATGTTCTGGTTGACTCCGACCATCTTCCCGCTCTTACCGAAGCGTTGGCTGATTTCGTGGCCGACGGCTTCGGGCGGTGGGAAAGCGTGCTGTTTCGAAGCCTCCCCGAGTCTTCACCCCTGCTGAGTTCGTTCCGCGAGGTCGCTCATCGCCGCGGATTGGTGAGCGATATCTGCGTCAGCAACACCTGCCCAGTGCTTCACCTGGCTGATAGCTGGGACGGCTACCTCGCCACCCTTCGAAAAACCGACCGACATGAATTGAGGCGGAAGATTCGTCGCTCTCAAGCTGTAGGGGATCGATCATTTCATTCCTTCACCACCCCACTGGAGGTTGCCGCGGCTCTCGAGAGCTTTTTTAATCTGCACAGGGCGTCGAGGCCGGACAAGGCAGAGTTTTTAGACGACACTACGGCCGCTTTCTTCGCCGGGATGTCGCGGGCTTTCGCAGAAGCCGGATGGCTATCTCTCAACTTTTTGAGAATAGACGGCCGGGATGTGGCAGCTACACTCTCCTTCTCACGGGGCGACAGGGTATTACTCTACAACTCTGGATTGGATCCGGAGTACAGGAAGCATTCCGTTGGAATCGCACTTCACGCAGCCGACATTCACCAGGCTATCGACAGGGGTAAGGAGTGGTACGACTTCCTGAGAGGTAACGAGACTTACAAATACCATCTTGGCGGCAAGGACACCCCCATCTATAACCTTACTCTACTCCCCGAAGGGGAAACGGGGCGGGGAAAGCAGGAGGATCATAACTAGGATGCTGCGCGTTGCCATGATCAGTGTCCACACCTGCCCCCTTGCTCCATTGGGTAGCCGTGAGACCGGCGGCATGAACGTCTACGTCAGGGAGTTGAGCCTGCAGTTGGGCTTGCAGGGGGTCGCTGTCGATGTATTCACCCGCCGCCAGGATAGCTCTATCCCCGAGGTGGTGGCGTTTGGCGAGAACGCCCGAGTGATCCATCTGGAAGCCGGCCCATCAAACCCTATGGACAAATACGACGTGTTAGAGCACCTAGCCCAGTTCAGAGATGGGGTAGAAGAATTCAAAATGAGGTCTGGGAGGAGGTATCACATCCTCCACAGCCATTACTGGTTGTCTGGACAGGTAGCACTGGATCTATCTCGGAAGTGGAAAGTCCCTCTCGTGGCGATGTTCCACACACTCGGGCGCCTCAAGAACAGCGTTTCTAGGGATGAAAGCGAACGAGAGAACGCAGTTCGCATCGATATCGAAAGGGATATATTGCGTTCAGCGGACCGTGTGGTGGCAGCGAGCCCCACCGACATGGAAAACATGCTGGAGTATTACGGCACTTCCGCCGGCAAGATCAGCGTAATTCCCGGAGGGGTGGATCTTACGACCTTTAAGCCCTTCCCTCGTCCCACAGCTCGCGACATCCTGGGGCTAGGCCCTGAGAAGCTGGTGCTATTTGTCGGCCGGATCCAGCCGCTAAAGGGCATCGACCTGCTGCTGAGAGCTTATGCGCGACTACTGGAGGGTTGGGAAGGTGATTCGAAGCCGCGCCTGATGGTGGTGGGCGGAGACAACCTAGCCGATGCTTTCGATCCCGAGGCGGTAGAGCTGGCGCGATTGCGAGAGATAGCATCCGAACTGGGGATAGAAAGAGATGTAATCTTCAGGGGAGCTGTGTCTCACGACGCGCTGCCCATATACTATTCTGCAGCCGACGTGGTAGTTGTCCCCTCTTTGTACGAATCCTTCGGCCTGGTCGCTCTGGAGGCAATGGCCTGCGGGACGCCTGTGGTAGCCTCGCGCGTGGGGGGGTTGCAGTGGACTGTTAGGGATGGGGAGAGTGGGTATCTTATTAATAGCCGGAAGCCTGAAGAATTCGCTGCTGCCATCGGCTCGCTGTTGAATGACGAGCGGCTGCGACACCGTATGTCTAAGGGGGCTGTCAGGGTAGCGAAAGACTACTCCTGGGGTACGGCGGCTGACCGCACTCTAGAGTTATACTCAGATCTGATACCGTTATCGACCTGTTCGTGTGCTTGCTGCTCCTGCACATAGCGGTTCAGAGACCGTCCCAAAGTAAAGTAGACAGTTGGAGCCAAGAGCGCGGCGCTGAAGCGACCGCGCTAAGAAGACGAAGCCCTGCGGATTGGGACGGCAGCCCCGGAGGGGCTTTGTTTTTTCAGCCCCGCAGCTTCAGCCAGGGGCTCTCATAGGACTCAGGACTGAGGACTCAGGACTAATAATTTTTAGAGGCTGGATTTGGAAATCGGTAAAGTAGACACACCAAAAGTTGTGCTGGTCGTGGGGGCCCATCCCGACGACCCCGAATTTGGGTGTGGTGGAACCTTACTTCGCTGGGCGGACCAGGGGTGCCGCATCAACTACCTGATCTGTACTAACGGAGACAAGGGGTCAAAGGATCTGGAAATGACCTCTGAAACCCTCGCAGCGATTCGCGAAGAAGAGCAACGCGAGGCAGCTCGGCGTATTGGAGCGGTTGGTGTGACCTTTATGGGCGAAGTGGACGGCGAATTTCAACCTTCCCTTGCCAATCGGGAACGGATCACGAGGATGATCCGGGAATTGCGACCTGATATCCTGGTGACTCACGATCCCTGGCGACGCTACCAACTGCACCCAGACCATCGAAATGTGGGGATCTGTGCGCTGGATGCGATGATCGCAGCGCGGGATCACCTATTCTTCCCTCACCTTTTCAAAGAAGGATTGATGCCGCACGCCATTCCGGAGATCGTGCTTTTCGGAACCGACGACGTCAACGCCTGGGCGGATATCTCGGAGACGCTAGACAGAAAGCTGGAGAGCTTGCGGGCTCATGTGAGCCAGGTAGCACGGATCCCTGATCTGGACGAGCGTATGCGTGAAAGGGCTCGCCTAGCAGGCCAACCTCGCGGGCTGGCTTTCGCGGAGGAGTTTCACTTGATCGAGCAGAGGTGAGTATGGACACTAACAGCATTGGATCCATCTTTGAGGAGATCGCTCCCGCTTCCCTTGCGGAGAGCTGGGACAATGTGGGATGGCAGGTGCGAGTGCCGGGGCAGCCCGTCACCGGGGTTCTACTCTCGCTGGACGTAAATATAGATGTCGTGCAAGAAGCTGGCTCTCTGGGATGTAACCTGATCTTCGCTCACCATCCGATGCTGTTCAAACCCCTTCGCTCCCTGGACCTCGACACCACGACGGGGAGAGTTGTTGCCGAGGCAGTCCGCCGCGGCATATCTGTCTGGGCGGCCCACACCAACCTGGATGTCGTTCAGGATGGAACAAGCTTTGCCCTGGCCGGGGCGCTTGGGTTGAAGGACCTAGCTCTTCTTTCACGGATCGATCGCAAAGAGTACAAGCTCGTCGTGTACGTCCCGCCCAGCCATGTCGAAGCCGTCAAGGATGCCATGGCCCAGGCCGGTGCAGGGAAAATCGGCAACTACACCCACTGCTTCTGGCAGGTGCTGGGAACGGGGCAGTTCCGACCCGAGCAGGGTGCTTCCCCCTATCTGGGGGAGGTCGGCCAGGAGGAGCGGGTGGAGGAGTTCCGCGTGGAGGGGGTTGTGCCGCACGACCGGCTGGCGGCGGTCTTGGCGGCTATGCACCAGGCACACCCCTATGAGGAGGTAGCGTACGATCTGCTGCCCCTCGCCAGCGCTGTGAACTCGGTGGGTTACGGGGCTATTGGGAGCCTCACATCTCCCACTACGACCGCTCGGATCGCAAAACAGGCCGCGACCACCCTATCAAGTGATCTCTGCCAGGTAGCCGGAAAGCTCGAGCGAAAACATAGCCGGATTGCTGTCCTGGGAGGCAGCGGTGGGCACTTTATTGGCGATGTATTGCGTAGCGATGCTACACTATACATAACCGCCGATATTCGGTATCATGATGCCCAGGATGCTGTCGGGCGAGGTTTGGATCTGGTGATCCTGGACCACTTCGCCACGGAGCGGCCGGTGCTGGATGTCGTGCGCGCCCGGCTGGAACCCAAGTTGGAGGGCATCCCTATTCGTATAGCAACAACCAGGTCAACTCCTTATGTGAGAGTCTGAGTGTGAAAAAGATCGATCTTTTGCGAGAGTTGCAGGAGCTGGATACCGCGCTCGACCGGGCGAGGGAAAAGATAGATGCGAGCAAGGCCAGCTTTGGGGACGAGAGTGAGCTGATACCTCTGCGTGAAAGACTCGAGTCGACTCGAAAGGAGCTACGCGCACTACAGACCAAAGGTATGGACCTCGATCTCAAGTTGGAGAAAGAGGTAGCCAAGCGTAAGGCTGATGAGAAGAAGCTATACGACGGGAGCATCAAGAACCCCAAAGAACTAGGGTCGCTTGCCCAAGATGTAGAGGCTCAAAAGGAGCGAATCAGCCGCCTGGAGGACCAGGTGCTGATGAACATGGATGCCCTAGAGAGCACATCGCTCCTGCTGAAAGAGGCTGAAAAGCAGCTAGCAGAGAAGGAGCAGCGATGGAGAGCGGAGCAGGCCGCTCTCGATGCCGAAATAAAGCTACTATCAGCGGAGATAGAGCAGCTCAATTCCAACCGGGCAAGAGTGGTCGAACAGATAGATCGATCGACCCTCCGGACCTACGAAAGCCTTCGGAGATCGCGGGGAGGGCTGGCGGTGGTTCCGGTGGAGCAGCGCGCCTGCCGTGGCTGTCGGATCAACCTCTCTTCGAGCGAAGTGCAGCGAGCCAGATCCAGCTCCGAACCGGTTTTCTGCCAAAGCTGCGGCAGATTTCTGTATGTGCCGTAAGCGAGAGCCCGACACTGATGGTCGTTTACAAAATACCGAACGCACCTCATCTCGCGGTGGCCACTCAGATCCGACCGATCAGTCCGATCCGACCAATCCGACGGATCAGACCGACCACCACGCTAACCTGGATGCTATGTTAGCTTTAAATATCAACGGCCATAAGTGATCGGGCTGAAAAAACGAAGCCCCTTTGGGGCTACCGTCTTAGCCCGGAGGGCTTCGCCTTCTTAGCGCGGTCGCGTCAGCGCCACGCTCTCTCCAAAATGGAGCACCCCCTTTATTGAGGACCGACGAAGCGACCCTGCCCGCCGCCTTCCTGCGCTACAGCAATCTACAATTGGAGCTACAATAGCATAACGTTTTTCGCAAAAATCCCCCTAGATTTAACCTCATATACCATTCGTATTCCCCTTATATCCTGTTTTCAATGTCCCTATGCCCATAAGTTACAAAAAAGGAACAGTCGTGAAAAGATCTAGAAAGTGGCTTCGAATCCCTTGACATGGGGCGAATCAGGGATACAATGTGGCGGAATGTGGATAAAGGTGGGGATAAGTGGGGGGGCAATGTGGATAATCGCCCCTGATCCACCAGCCTTGCGGGGTTTCTGGTGTTCCTCGGAGAGTTTCAGCACACCGTCGACGAAAAAGGGAGACTCGCGATTCCTGCCAAATTCAGGCCGTCTCTAGCGGAAGGTCTGGTAGTTACTCGCGGTATCGATCGCTGTCTCTACGTCTGGACTTTAGATAGGTGGCAGGAGCTGGCACAGCGTATGTCCAAGCTCCCAATCGTTCAGGAAAACGCTCGGCGGATTACGAGGCACTTCTTCTCTGGGGCTGTGGACACCAAGATGGACAAGATGGGAAGGATCATACTTCCCCAGTATCTGAGGGAATACGCCGGCCTCGGTGGCGACGCGGTGGTTGTGGGCGCGAACACAAACATTGAGATCTGGAGCCGGGAGCGGTGGGAAGCCGAGGTGGCGTTGGCGGAGGAGCAGAGCTCCACGCTGGCGGAGCATTTGGCGCCCGTCTGGGGCGAGGGGTAGTACATGCCCCCTGGCAGCGCTGGCAGCCTGTCACGCTATCAGGGATCAACGATAGGGGGCACAGGTGATAGCCCAAAACGAAGATGGCGGCAGCCACGTCCCAGTCATGTTCCGCGAGGTGATCGAAGCGCTGAAACCCAGGGACGGAGGGCGGTACGTAGATGGCACGACGGGCGCGGGCGGGCACGCTGCCGGGATCTTGGAAGCTGCCGGCCCGAACGCGAAACTGTTGGGATTGGACGCCGACCCGGATGCGCTGGCCATAGCCAAAGAGAAGCTGGCTCGTTTTGGGGATCGGGTGGAGCTTGTAAACGTGAATTTCCGACATCTGGCGGAGGTAGCGAGAGAAAAAGGTTTCGTACCGGCCGATGGTGTATTGCTCGACCTCGGCATTTCGTCTATGCAGTTGGACAGGTCCGCTCGAGGCTTCTCCTTCCGAACCGATTCTCCATTGGATATGCGCTTCGATCCGCGGCAATCGGTTACAGCCGCGGACATAGTGAACGGCGCCAGCGAGGCTGAGTTGAGAAAGATACTCTACGAATTCGGTGAAGAGAGGGCTGCTGCCAGGATCGCACGGGCTATCGTTCGACGTCGATCTACAGAGAGAATTGAGACTACTGGTCAGTTGGTGGATATCGTATCGAAGGCCGTTGGGCCGCGGCGGGAGGGCATCAACCCGGCTACCAAAACCTTTCAAGCCCTAAGAATCGCGGTCAATCAGGAGTTGGAAAGCCTACGAGAAGCCCTTCCGCAGGCGCTGGAGATCCTGGCCAAGGGAGGGCGATTGGCTGTGATTGCCTTCCACTCGCTGGAGGACAGAATCGTCAAGGAGTTCATGCGGCATGAAGCCTCCGAATGCATCTGCCCACCCGGCCTACCAGTTTGCGTTTGTGGGAAAAAGCCATCCTTGAGGTTGGTTAATAAGAAGCCGCAGACTCCAGCTTTTGAGGAGATACAGCGGAACCCCAGAGCTCGGAGCGCCAAGCTTCGGGTGGCAGAGAAGATCATAGGGAGTTGACCATGGCACAGTTCACTACACAATTTATTGCCTTATCGCGTCGAAAGGCTGCGGCGCGTTCTGGGCTTGACTCCTCGATGCTACTCACATGGTTACCGTTGGTCAGCATCCTCATGGGCATAGTATGCCTTTTCCATCTGGTACAAACGAGTGAAGTAACGAGCACCGGATACAACATCCAGGAGCTGCAGGTGGAGGAAGCCAACTGGAAGGTGCGAAACGAGCAATTAGCCCTGGAAGTGGCGAAGGCTAAATCGTTGACGGCGATAGAGGAAGAAGCTATCAACCGATTGGGTATGGTGCGGCCAAATGAAACCGTGTACCTGCAACCGTCGAACGAAGTGTTGGCGATGCGCGCAAGCCCCAGCAGTCGCGGGGATGTTCGCGACGTCCCTGACCTGGAGAAGCCTGCGCCACCGGAAGAAAAAAATCCGCTGATGGTAGTCCAGCAAGCGCTCGCCTCAGCCTTGGCGCCACGACAGCAGAGATAGGGTATGTCTAGGGGGATACGAGATCAACGGTGGCGGTTGATGTCGCTCTGCACGGTTTTTGCCGCGTGTGCGATTTTTTTGCTTTATCGGACCTACTGCCTCCAGATTGTTGAGTATCAGTATTTTCGCCAGTTGGCGAGCGAGGAGCACCGTTTCCAACAGACTATAGTTCCCCGCCGGGGAGACATTCTGGATAGAAACGGCAATCCATTGGCGATAACAGTCATGTACGACAACCTGTACGCTCAGCCCGATAAGGTGGAGGACGCGGCCTCGGTAGCCGATGCGTTGTCCCAGTTAATCGGTGAACCCAGGGATCAGCTATTAGCTAAACTGCAAAGCGACTCCGATGAGAACGTGCTGTTAAAGTCGAGGCTGCCGACGGAAGTTAGCACGAAAATTGCCAACCTCAACCTGCCGGGGATTTCCCTCCAGCGAGAACCTTTCAGGAGCTATCCGGAGGGGAGTATCATGGCCCAACTCCTTGGATTCGTCGGTAAAGATTTCAAAGGACTCGCAGGCCTCGAACTCAGCCTCGAAAAGGAGTTGGGCGGAGAGCCTGGCCTGTTGGATGCCGAGAGGGACACCGAAGGGGGGCAGATCGCAATCGGCCGCAGGGTACTAGTTCCGCCCAGGCATGGGTCGGATGCAATCCTCACCATCGATCGATATATCCAGAGGATGGTTGAGAAGGAGTTGGCGGCGGCCGTAAAAGAGAACAAAGGCTACGGCGGTGTTGTCATAGTCATGGAGCCGAAAACCGGGAGCATCTTGGCTATAGCCAGTGAGCCTACCTACGATCTGACGGCAGAGCAGATCTACGACCCAAATCGGCAGGATCTCTACCGGCCAACGACCGTTACCGATATGTATGAGCCCGGATCGGTGATGAAGGTGATTACCATGGCTGCGGGCTTGGAGGAGAAACTTGTAAACCCCCATACAACATTCGTCGATGAGGGGGTGACGGTCATCGATGGCGTGCGAATTCGAAACTGGGATTTTAGCGCTCACGGCACCGAAACCATGACCGAGGTGTTGATCAACTCCTGCAATATCGGCGCGGCGTACGTTGCGAACTTGCTTGGCCCCGAACGGTTGTATCGCTACTTCGACGACTTTGGCTTTGGAAAGAATACGGGTATCGATGTGTTGGGAGAGTCGCCGGGGCGTATGCGAACCCCGAAAGAGGATAACTGGACCAGGATAGACCTGGCGACCAACTCCTACGGACAGGGAATAGCGGTGACGCCTATCCAGATGATAACCGCGGTGGCAGCCATTGCAAACGATGGGGTTCTCGTTAAGCCGATGGTGGTGAAAGGATATCGACAGGGGGATTCGCTGCGAGAGATACCCCCGGTCCAGGTGAAAAGGGTGATATCATCCGAAACGGCGAAGACCCTTACCGACATGATGGTGCACGTGGTAGAGGACAACTCTCTCAAATTGTCAGTTGTCCCCGGATACAAGATCGCGGGGAAGACGGGTACTGCGGATATCCCGATGAACGGGGTGTACAACACCAACGTCACCTATGCGTCGCAGATCGGGTTTGCGCCGGCCTACGATCCAGCTTTTGTGATGCTGGTTCGCATCGACGGTCCGGAGAAAAAGTACGGCGGGCAGGTAGCGTCACCCGTATTTAAGAAGATTGCGGAGCAACTGTTCGCCTATTTGAAGATTCCTCCAACTGAACCTATACCGAGAAAAGCTACACCCACACCAGCCTCACAGAGGCGGTGATGCGGTTTATTTTGCGTTAGCGCGGAAGGACCAGAATATGTTGACCATTCAGGCAGTAGCACAGGCAGTAGGTGGTCACATCATCGGAGAGCCTGCGGACGATCAACCAATTACCGTGGTGACGATTGACTCCCGGCAGATTACGCCGGGTGCGTTATTCGTAGCGCTCAAAGGCCAAAAACATGATGGACATGAGTTTCTCTTAGACGCTTTCGTTAGAGGCGCCCGCGCGGCCCTAGTGGAAAGGACGCCTGACAACAGTACGTTGTTGGCAGGGAAGCAGCCCCCACCGTTGATCCTGGTGGAAGATACGATGGCTGCTTTCCAGCGGCTAGCCCATTGGTGGCGGAAAGAGCTGGGTATAAAGGTCATCGGAGTCACCGGAAGCGTTGGAAAAACCACCACCAAAGAGGTGATTGCCAGTGTATTGAGCCAGCGTTTCGAGGTGCTGAAGAGCGAGGGAAACCTGAACACCGAGACTGGGGTGCCCCTAACGCTGCTGAAGGCGCAACCACGCCACCAGTTGCTAGTTCTGGAGATGGGGATGTACGCCCAGGGAGAGATCAGAGCTCTCTCACAACTGGCATGCCCTAATGTGGGGGTTGTGACCAACGTAGGGCCTACCCATCTGGAGCGGCTTGGCACTATAGAGAGAATTGCCGCGGCAAAGGCAGAGCTGGTGGAAGAGCTACCGGAGGACGGCCTGGCGATTCTCAACTACGACGACTCTCGAGTAAGGGCTATGGCTTCGAAGACCAGAGCCAAGGTGGCTTATTATGGCCTTTCTCCCGAGGCGGAATTTTGGGCGGATGCCGTACACAGCCGTGGATTGCAGGGCATCCAATTCGACCTCCGGCGGGGAGACGAATGGGTCCACGTCAGGATGCCGCTCCTTGGTTTGCACAGCGTCCATGCGGCGCTGGCTGCCGCGGCGGTTGCATATCACCAGGGCATGAATCTGGAGGAGATAGCCGCCGGGCTGCACGAAGTGTCCAGCGCCCTGAGGTTGATCGTAGCGGTAGGAATAAACGGATCGACCATTATCGATGATAGCTACAACGCAAGCCCAGCATCCACTCTCGCTGCGTTAAATCTGCTGTCTGAGCTGGAGGGACGCAAGGTCGCTGTTCTCGGCGATATGAGGGAGTTGGGGAGCTTTACGGAAGAAGGGCACCGAATGGTCGGGAGGCGGGCGGTCGATGTTGTCGATCTTCTGGTTGTGGTCGGTGACCTTGGCGAAATCATTGGCCGTGAGGCTCTGTCTACCGGTAAAGACGAACAAAGCGTCTTTATTGCTAAGAGCAATGAAGAGGCGATACAACAGCTTAAAGCGAACCTCCGTCCAGGGGATTGCGTGTTGGTGAAAGGCTCCAGGGGCATGCGGATGGAGGAGATAGTTGAGGCGATCCGATGTCCTACGCATTAGCCGTTGGCACCCTGACCTTTTTGATGACCGTTATTTGGGGCGGCCCCCTGATCCAACTGTTAAAAAAGTACCGTATCGGCAAGCAGATACGGGTGGAGGGTCCGAGCTCTCATATCGTCAAGATGGGAACCCCCACAATGGGTGGGATTTTGATAATCGTTCCGGCCGTAGCGATCACTGCTGTGGCCAACTTGATTGACAAGTATTCCATTCTACTTCCGCTCGCCGTCCTTGCAAGTTGCGCCGCCATTGGGGCAGTAGACGATATGATGAATCTGGTTGGCGGCAATGGGCATGGTCTCTCCGTTCGGGTCAAGTTCGCTCTGATCGGAGCGGTCGGATTGGTGGCCGGTTGGGTTCTATACCAGATGCTCGGGATGGAGTCGCTGTACTTTCCAGTGTTAGGAGAGTTCAAGGTGGGGATACTGTTCCTCCTCGTGGCTGCTCTGGCTGTGGCCGGATCGGCACACGCCGTCAATCTTACAGATGGGCTCGACGGCCTTGCCGGGGGAACAGCCGCGGTTGCCTTCGCCTGCTACGGAATCATTGCGTACCTGCAGCACCAGGCCTACCTGGTCACATTCTGTTTCACGATGGTAGGAGCCACGCTGGCATTTCTGTGGTATAACGCCCACCCGGCTCAGGTGTTCATGGGAGATACAGGTTCGCTCACCCTTGGGGCGACCCTGGCAGTTGTGGCTTTGATGACAGGCCACGTGCTGCTACTGCCTATCATCGGGATCGTGTTCGTCGTGGAGGCCCTGTCGGTTGCATTCCAGGTCGCTTTTTTCAAGGCAACTAAAGGGCGAAGGCTATTTAAGATGGCTCCCATACACCATCATTTCGAATTATTGGGGTGGTCGGAAACTCAGATAACCCAGAGATTCTGGCTGATCTCCATGCTCGCCGGGATGACGGGCATTGCGTTGGCGTTAATTTAGAAATAATCCCCTCTCCCACCGCAGTGGAAGATGCGTGACGCGAGCGCGCGCAGCGTCACGGGGTGAGGGTTCCTTGAATTGGGTGGTGCGATGAAAGCAGCTAGCGAAAAAGCTCGCGAAAGGTTTGCCGGAAAAAAGATAACGGTTGTGGGACTCGCTCGAGAAGGGCTGTCCCTGGTCAGGTTCCTCACAGGAGTTGGGGCAGAAGTGACCGCCAACGACCGCGCCCCGGCCTCGAAGTTAGAGAAGACCTTGGCATCCCTGCAGGGCTTGCCGGTTCGATTCATACTTGGAGACCATCCGGTTGAAGCCTTTTTGGAGTCGGATGTGCTGTTTGTTAGTCCGGGTGTTCCTCAGGAACTGCCTCCGTTGGTGGAAGCGCGCCGACGTGGAGTGCCTATCAGTAGTGAGACGCAACTGTTTTTCGAGTTGTGTCGTGGGCGCATCCTTGGAATCACTGGCAGCAGCGGTAAAACCACCACTACAGCCTTAACTGGGGAGATGCTGCGAAGAGGAGGGGTATCTGTCTACGTTGGGGGAAACATAGGCGTGCCTCTTCTGGAGCAGGTGGACGAGATCGGCCCTGATGAGTGGGTAGTGTTGGAGATGAGCAGCTTTCAACTGGAGCGGCTGCCGTTTAGCCCCCACGTCGCCGCCATTCTTAACATCACGCCCAATCACCTCGATCGCCACCCGGATATGGAAAGCTACGCCGCTGCGAAGGCCAACATAATCAACCATCAGGGATCAGGCGACTGGGCCATACTAAACGCCGATGATCCAATTACCTTAGGCCTCAACGGCGCGGGCAAGACCTTGTGGTTCAGCCTCGAGAAGGCGGTGGAGGGTAGCTTCCTGGATAACAGTCAGGTAGTGCTCTGCCGGGATGGGAAAACCGAAACCGTGTGTGAGATCGGCGATGTACGGCTGCGGGGTCGCCACAATCTGTACAACGTCGTGGCGGCCACGGCGCTAGCATCGGCTGTCGGGGTGTCGATAGACGCGATGAAGGAAGCTATCGCTGGCTTTACCGGCGTTCCACACAGACTCGAACCGGTTGGAGAAATCGAAGGTGTTACCTTTTTCAATGACTCTATCGCTACTGCACCTGAGCGCGCGATGGCCAGCCTTCGTTCTTTCGAAGAGCCGATAGTGCTGATTGCTGGGGGTAGGGACAAGCACTTGCCGATGGAAGAATGGGGCGAGATGATCCGGCGGCGGGTTAAAGCGGTCGTATTGATGGGAGAGGCAGCCGGATTGATAGAACGGGCGATCCTAAACGCGCCTGGCGAGCAGTCGCCGCCGATCCAGCGCGTAGACTCCATGGACGAGGCTGTGGCCGCTGCATACGCTGCATCCGCTGCTGGGGATGTGGTGGTGTTAGCTCCCGGATGCACCAGCTTCGATATGTATAGCGATTTCGAGGAGCGAGGGGAACGATTCAGAGAAGCCGTTCAGAAGTTGAGGCTTAAAGATATTGGGGTGAACAGGGGATGAGCGCACGAGCCCAACCCAAGCCTACACCTGATCTGGCGCTGCTGTTAGTCACCATCGTATTGCTTGTTCTTGGTCTTGAGATGGTCTACAGTGCCAGCTTTGTGGTGGCCCAATCGGAGTTCGGCGATAGCGCCTACTTCTTAATCAAGCAGGTAGTTTGGGCGATCATGGGGGTAATAGCCATGGTGATAATGGCTGCCATAGACTACCACAGGTTGGAGAAGTTATCCACGCTGATAATGCTGGCGGTAGTAGGCGCGATGCTCCTGGTGTTGGTGCCTGGTTTGGGTGTGGGCAACTATGGCGCTCAAAGGTGGCTGAGAATGCCCTCACCCATCCCTCCTATCCAACCCAGCGAGTTTGCAAAGCTGGCAGTCATCATTTACATGTCCGATTGGCTCGCAAAGAAAGGTGATGCGGTGGGGAGATTCACTACCGGACTCATCCCTTTCAGCTTAGTGCTGGCTGTTGTCACTGCTCTGATTATGGCGCAGCCGGATATGGGTACCTCCGTGATAGTGGTTGCTACCGCTGCCTGTATTTTTTTTGTTGCCGGCGCCAACATTTTCCACTTCATCTTGGCAGCGGCGGGAGGGGTGGCCGGTTTCATTAATCTGATTGTAGCGTCGGGATATCGGAGTGATCGAATCAGGGCTTTTCTGGACCCCTGGACGGATCCCCAAGATACCGGCTGGCACACAATTCAAACCTTGATAGCGCTTGGATCGGG
>JBMNNU010000376.1:0-3215 GCA_050942695.1 Chloroflexota bacterium | reverse complement strand
CAACGACCCCGAATGGGTGGCTGCCAGGGCAGAGTCAGAGAAGGACGGGCAGATCGTAGCTCGTGTTACGAACACCATCCTGCGTGAGGTATCATCGCTGAGCGCAAGGATCAAAGAGCTAAGTAACTAGTAAGGGGGGAGGACGCGGGGAAACGGGAGGCTCAGGCATCCCTTCTCTCCTAATCCCCCGTCTTTACCAAATAGGCCCCGTCAGTATCGCGGTGACTGTCTCACCGGCCGCCTTCTTCTGTCCAGGCTCGAAAACCAGCAGCGCGTTGGCCCCCGCCATAGACAGAAGCCTGCTCGAGACCTGCAAACCGGTGGTGGAAGCCGTCAATCTTCCGCCTTGCGAGCGCACTATCGCACGCTGATATTCCTGTCGATCCGGAGCGGGGGTAACGTCGTGCTCTAATATTACGTCACTTCGAGGCCGGCAGACCTCGGGGCGCCCCTGCATTTTAATCAGGGCAGGCCGGACGAACAGTTCGAAAGTAACCAGGGACGACACCGGGAAGCCGGGCAGCCCGAAGAACAGCTTCTCTCCAACTGTGGCGAAGGTCAGCGGTTTGCCCGGTTTCATGGCAACGCGGCCGATATGCACCGTTCCCATCCCCACCAAGATACCCTTCACCAGGTCTCTTACCCCCATAGATACCCCGCCTGAGGTTATCAGAACATCCGCCGCATCCAGGCCGCGGCGGATCTGCTCCTGCTGCTCCGATCGTACATCCTTCACCATACCCATAGATAAGGCTTCGCAGCCTGCCTGTTTCACAGCCGCCATCAGGGCGTAGCGGTTGCTGTCCCGGATCTTAGCTGGTCCAGCCTCTTCCCATGGTTCTACCAACTCGTCACCGGTTGAAAGCACCGCTACCCGCGGTCGCCGGAATACATCGATATCCCGGTGGCCTAATGCAGCCAGCAGTCCCACTTCGGGCGGGCCTATCAAGGTCCCTTTCGCCAGCACCAACTGACCTGCCTTCAAATCTTGGCCTACCGGCCGGACATTCTCGCCCGATCGTACAGGCCTGGCCAGCGTTACCTCTCCGTTGCGCTCTTGGGTGTACTCTACCATCACCACTGCATCAGCCCCTGGTGCTACCGGTGCGCCAGTCATCGTCCTAACGGCCGTACCCGCTCTTACCATCACATCGCGGTCCTGCCCCGCCGTCACCTCAGCCAGCACACGACGTGTGGGAGATGGATCGTCGCTGCGAACGGCATAACCGTCCACTGCCGAGGCCGCAAATGGTGGTAGGTTCTCCGATGCAAAGAGATCGATCGCTAACACCCGGCCTGCGGACTCTGTCAGCGCCACTTTCTCCGGACCAAGGACCGGTGTGTGGTTCAGCACTGTTTCCAGAGCCAATTCAGGGTTCACCATCGGATATCTTGACGCGTCCATATCCAACTCCAATTCCTACAGTCGTGCTTTACAAAACTGCCATCTAAAGGCTGACTGCTGATAACTGATCGCTGATAGCTATTTGAAACATCCCAACTGGCACTTGGTGATGCGCGCTCCAGACTCATCGGCAGCCCAGCCGATATCTGAGACGCTCACTCCCAATTCGTGAGCGAGGTGGTGGGCTGCGGCGCAGGGCAGCCTTCCCTCCACCAGCGATTGCTGCACCCGCTCCAACAGCATCTGCCTCTTCTCCTCGGGCGGCTGTCGTTTGGGCGGCCTCCCGCCGTGAGGCCCGCTACCCTCAGCGTAAACTTCAGATCGAATTACGAAAAGATCGTCAATACCCGCCTGCAGCGCATCCTCTACCCCGAAGCCCTCAGGCAGCTCTCTGGGTTGAAAGGCCAGTACCTTCTTCTTGCCGTAGGCCAGGCGAAAGGCTCTGCCGGAGGGCACTTTCATCCTGCCGTTTCCAAGAGTAGCGCCGGTTAGCGCCTGGAGAGCGTCGGCGATGCAGCCGTTATCGCCCATGTGAACCGTTATCTCTGGATCTTTCTGGGCTACCTTCCACTCAGCGATGGTGTGAGCCATTATGCGTGCGCCCAATGCCACCCCCAAACATGCCTCTCCGTGGAAATTGGCCGCCTCGACCACCATCCGATCCAACGTCGATCGGCGGTTGCTCTCCCCAACGAAGGTCAGATCCCTGGAGCTACGTGCGGCGAACACGCAGTCCCAACTGGGTGAGTAGGGCTTCACGTCGACTATGGGGGTACCGTCCACGAAGTCCAGCTTTTCCAGATAGAGGCTATCCCCCTCTACTTTCTCAAGTCTACACACCAGCATCCCTAGAGGGTTGGGTCGGTTGGGCGACCGGAGGGAGAAAACCCCGTGAGGTTTCTCCAACGGCCCACGCCTGCTCTCGGATAATCGGAGCGTCTCCCGATCGGCCTTATGGAACCAGCCGATTACGATAATGTGGGTGCTCTCTTCGACAGCCTCCATCGCTTCCTGGAACTGCGGAAAGATCTCCAATCGCGCCGGAACACCCTCAAACGGCATCTGGTCCAGGTCGGCTACCGGAGACCTAACAACCCCGACAGGACGCAAATCCATAGTACCCTCCTTACGTCATCTACCCGACAGCTTTAGTGCGCCGCTACCGCATGTCACCAATCGATATCTTGCTCTTCAAGCGGCACGAAAGACGGGATCTGCCTGCGACCGGTGCGCTCCTCCTCAAGGGCGATTTCCAGCACCTTCATCAACCGCTCATCTACGTCGAGTCCCCCCTCCACGCGAACTGTAGCGCGGAATGGATAGCCGTGTACAGCCACGTCTAGATCGGGCAGCCGCTCCAGGAAGGCAACGGGCAGATCCAATCCTGTCCCGTAGGGATCCCGGCATGCGAAGATCCACCCTCTGGCAACTCGGGCTTGGGCGTACTCTGCCCCCAGCCTTCTACGGGCTGTATCGGTGTACAGGTAGGGCCGCACATATCGCAGTTCCCCATACTCATCTGCATCGAAGCGCAGCAACTGCTGGAACTGCTCAGCTTTCTCCGCCAGCTTGGTAAGAAATCGTTCAACTCGCGCCTCTCGCGAGCGCTGCTTGACCACCAGCTTTTGCTCAACCGCCGATAACGGGGCATCCGTATCCCAGATTCTCGATACCGCGGACTTGATTACCTTCAGAGTCAACAGTCGATGGTCGTGCTGTATCGCATCAACCAAGGCCAGCCAATCGGGACCCCCCATCTCCACCCTGCGAGCCTCAGCTACAGCCGCTCTGAGCCTATCTTTCTTCTCTG
>JBMNNU010000375.1:0-3228 GCA_050942695.1 Chloroflexota bacterium | reverse complement strand
GGGCTTCGCTCTCTCAGCGCGGTCGCTTTAGCGCCGCGCTATCCGCCACGGATTCGCCGGACGGACCGCTAAGGATAGTTTGGAGGCATAATTGGCCCAGCAAACCGAGAAACAGAGCCGCTCCACCATCAGCCCCTTCCTGCTGCTGTGCGGGATAGGGCTGTTCGCCATATTCAGCTCGACCATGTCCAAGAACCCGGCGCTGCCCCTCTTCGCAAGAGAGCTGGGCGCCACCGAGCAGTACATCGGCTTCATCGCCGCGGCCTCGACCGTCGTCGGCGTCCTCACCTCCATCCCGGCCGGGGCGCTATCCGACCTCTACGGCCGGCGGCGGGTGATCCTGGGCGCCACCTTCGTCTTCGCCTCGGCGCCCTTTCTCTACCTGTTCGTCTCATCTCCCTGGCAACTGGCGCTCGTCCGGGTCTACCACGGCCTGGCGACGGCGATCTTCGGCCCGGTCGCCATGGCCCTGGTGGCGGACCTCTTTGCGACCGGCCGCGGCGAGAGCATGGGCTGGTACTCGTCGTCGACGCTGATCGGCCGGGCGGCGGCACCGTTCGTCGGCGGCACGCTGCTGGTCACGATGGCCGCCCCCGTCGCAGGGATGGATAGCCCTCTGCTGGGGCTTACCTCCTACCAGTGGGTCTACGTCGCCTGCGGCGTCGCCGGCCTGCTCACCCTGTTCGCCGCCACCCGCCTGCCCGTCGACAATCAGACCCGCAACGGCGCGACCCTCGGTGAAAGCTGGGCAAAGCTGCGCCGGGGGCTCGCCGACGTCGGCCGCAGTCGACCGATCCTGGCGACCTCCGTAATGGAGGCTCTCCAGTACTTCTCTTACGGCGCGTTAGAGGTTTTCTTGCCGCTGTACGCTATCTTCTTCGTCCAGCCGGCGCTCTCGACGGTGGAGGTAGGCACTATCTTCCTCGCACAGATCCTCACGACGGCCTTAACGAAACCGGTGATGGGGAGGATGTCCGACCGGGCGGGACGCCGGCCTGCGATCGCACTTGGGCTGATACTGAGCGGCGTTTCGATGGCGCTGTTCGTTACCACGGGCAGCTTCCTCCTGCTGCTCGCCGTCGGGATGCTGTACGGACTCGGGTTGTCGGTGGTCACATCGGCTACATCGGCGTACGTCTCCGAGTTGGCCAGGGCCGGCCAATACGGGTCTGCGCTCGGCGTGCTCTCGACGATTATGGATGTGGGGCATTCCACTGGGCCAATCGTGGCTGGGCTCCTGGTCGTTAGCCTAGGCTACCGCCCGGCCTTCTTCTTCGTGGCCGCGCTGCTGCTGGTCGGCACGGCGGGATTCTGGTTCCTGGCCCCGCGACCAACAGATATGAGGCCGCAGGATTCCCAATCGGTTTGATCCGACCGATCGGTCCTATCCGACCGACCCGACGGATCAAACCGGCCTGCCCGTTTCTGATAGCAAGGTAGGATTCCGGCAAACGGGGTAGGCGCAACCCGCGGGTTGCGCCTACAAGGTCCTCCTGGCCTCAACCGCCGATGCATAACAGCCTCGTATTGATTGCATGATTTTTTTTATATATAGCTTGACAACTACATAAAAGTGGGGTAGATTGGTCTCAAACGAGCCGATGGTTGCTCTAGCGCCACCACCCACCGGATCGCTTCGGGGATTGGTGGCGGAGGCCGGGGCAATCGTCGACAGGTATCCAAAGGGGTGCCTGGCAATGGTTTTCAACATAATAGGGAGACCGCGTCAATGGAGTCTGAGTGTAACCACAACCACGATCGCAACCGAACGGAGGGCGTCTACTTCGGAATACCCCTCCCATTCTGGGTTATTGGCTTCCTGGCCTTTGGCCTGGCCTTAGGATATCTTTTCCCCAACGACCCGGTAGTTAACGCGCTGTACCTCAGCGGAACCATCTTCCCCAAAACCATCGTGACCCTGGCAGCGTTCCTGATCTTCAATCTACTCGCAGCGGCCACAGCTAAGCTTGTGCTGATGCACGGCGATCGAGCTGGCCGGCTGTTCGGACTAATCTTCTCCATCTACGTCGCGATGGGCGCGGCCTCGTTGCTGCTGGTGGCGGTTCTGATGCCGTTCCTGACCGGTATACCGTTCATCCTGGAGGGCGCAAGCACCCCAGGCCTGACCGCTTGGGTCGCACAGGTTGCACACACCTTCTCCACGGTGCTGTCCCAGCAACCGCTGCTCCAGGCCCTTCTAGGGGCTATTGTCGTGGGATACGTATCGGCCAGCAGGAAAGCCCTTCGCCCCATCGCCAACGGGTTCATCCTGGTTGGAGATCTCATCCTTAAAGTGTTCAAATCGCTCCTCTGGTACTACCCGATCATGATCGGCTGTCTCTCCATCGGCATTCCGATGAAGTTCGGCAGCAAGGGGATGGCGTTGTACGGCCAGACGGTGCTGTGGGTCGCAATTGTCACCATCATCTGGTCGGTGGCCATGATCCTACTGGCGAGAGCGGTAACTAGGAGAACCTTCAAGCAGATACTGTCCTACTGGGCGACGGTCTGGCCTACCGGCTTCGGAACGGGGGGCTCATACGACACCTTGGCTGTCAACATTATCTCGGCTGAGCGCGACCTGGGGCTCCCCAAGAAGGTTGCGGAGGTATCTATCGTCTTCGGCACCGTGTTGAACAAAAACTGCTCCACGATCGGCGTCCTGCTGGTGACGGTGAGTGTGGCGATGCTGCTAGGGATACCGATCTCCGAGATGGAGGTGCTTATGCTGATACCGCCGGTGATGATCCTCGGCCTGGAGTCGCCGGGGGTGCCGGGCGGTGCCGGGTTCTTCATGTCGCCAATCATCGGGGCTCTCCTGGGGGCGCCCGACCTGAACCTCTTCGTCACGACCTTTGTCACCGTTTATTCAGGCCTGATCCCGATGTTCGCCGCCGCGGGCAACACCACCAGCGACGGCATCGTGGGCGCTTTCCTGAACGACCTATTCGGTAAGCAGTTCAGGTTGCAGTCTGCTGAGAAGGGGGTGTCCAGAGTTGCGTAGATTAACCGGTTGGCTGTTTCTACTGTTAGGAGCGTGGATGATGCTATCACCCCAAGCGGTGCTGGGGCTAGAGCAGTTGCGGTGGATGGCCGAATTCGCCTTCCCGGGAGAGGTGTTGCTGGGGGCGCTAGCCATCTCGATCGCTTACTATTTGCTGGATTTTCGAGCAAAGCTTGAGGGATCATCCCTGAAAGAATAATGTTTTGGAGTGCGGCGCGTGCGCG
>JBMNNU010000373.1:0-3236 GCA_050942695.1 Chloroflexota bacterium | reverse complement strand
CTGCTGGTTAGCGAAATCCTCCCCATTCCCTTGATCCACAAGACATTCACGCTCAGCAAGAGGGATCTGGCTGCTTTCGAACGGGAGAAGATCCCGCTCTACCTGCGGCCGCTGGTGGAGACGACGATCGAGGTCGCTAGGATCGAGGACGACCTGATCTTCAACGGCGCGCCGGGGGTAGCCGGACTGCTGTCGGTTCCAGGTACCAACAGGGTGAAGCTTTCCTCCTGGGATACGATCGGCACGGCGGCCAACGACGTAATCCAGGCTATCACCACGCTGGATAGCGCCGGGTTCCATGGCCCTTACTCCCTGGCCTTGGCGGCGGATCGATACAACCTGCTGCTGCGCATGTACCAGCAGGGAAACCGGACGGAGCTAGACCACATTAAGGAGATGGTGACGGACGGTGTCGTGAAAGCGGCCTCGTTGAAATCCGGCGGCATCCTCGTGGCCTCGGGTCGCCCCTACGCATCAATTCTATTGGGGCAGGATATGAGAGTTGGATTCATCGGCCCGGTGGAGGAGAAGCTGGAGTTCTCCATCTCAGAGAGCCTCACGGTGTACGTCCGGCAGCCTAGCTCGGTCTGCGTTCTCCAATAAAACAGGACAATTAGGAAAAAATCTCCACATGTGGTACTATGATAGTACCGAAGGTTGTGCTCGCTGGGTTCTCCGAACCAGGGGATGCAGCCCCGGCGTGTCCTAAGGTTCGGTATTGGAGGGAACATCATGGCTGAAGAAACCCAGTCGGCACCACAGTCTCGACGTGGAGGCGAACATGCAGTTGCGGCTAACCCCGAGCAGCATCTGCAAGAAGCCCACAATCTGTCCATTCAGATCCAGGGCAAGGAGGGCGCCTGGGGTCGCGCAAAATGGGCCCTGGTCCGGCAGGAGCAGGGCAAGGTGAAGACACTTAGCGTATTCGAAGGTACCCGCCTTGAGGCGGTCAACCACTTCTACAAGTTCATTCACCCAAATCAGCCCGCTGCCCCAGCCGCCCCCGCACATCGCCCATCAGGGGCTTCTCGTTTGGGACCCCGTCCGCGCCAATCTCAAGGGCGCCCTGCACGGTCGTAGGCTGCGAGGTCCGGCCCTGTGCATCGAGCTGAAGGGCCACCTGTTTCAATCGCACTGGTGGAGGCTCTTGCCAGTTCCACCTGTAATCCCGGAGGTGCCCTATGTTCGAAGTATCTGATGACGCAAAGGAGCTGATCCTTTCCCATCTGGAAAGCGAAATGGAAGGTAGGCCCGAGCTGAGACGGGGGGCTACCAGGGTTGGGCTCAGGCTAAATCTGGAGCGGAGCAGAGCTTATCTGTCCCTGGCCTTTCCCCGCTCTACCGATCGGGTGGTGACCTTTATGGGTAGACCTCTCCTCATCATAGACCCCGAGGACCTCTCCCGCCTGGAGCAGACGCGCCTCACGGTGAGAACAGGGCCAAACGGCGATATGCTCTCCATGGAACCCACCTCTCAAGAGCAAGCGGTGAATATGGAGTGTGGCAGATAGCCACATTCCTTTCTTTCTGGCTGGATAAACCCCGCGCGAGCGGGTATCTGTCCAGCCATCTGGATTCCCACAAAAGCAGGAAAGAAGAGCTTTCCATTACTTAGCGGACATTTTTTAAACAAAAACTGCCGCGATAGTGTATACTACCTGTGGATAGAGGTATCGTTTGGCCCCTGTGGTGCTTCATTGCCCCTTTTCGAGGCTTCACTTTGAGTCGACGATCCCCATCTAGGCCGACTGGATCGGCCGCCAACGTTATTCGAGTGAGTTTGTAAGTCGTACTCAAAGGAGAAGAAGTGCCCTACACCGAGAAAACCATTACTTGTCGTGACTGTGGACGATCATTCCCCTTCACCGTCGAAGAGCAGGAGTTTTTCGCTCAGAAGGGATTCACCAACGACCCCGTGCGCTGTCCAGAGTGCCGTGCTAGCCGGAAAGCCGCTAGGGGCGAATCTCGTGGAGGCTTCGGGGGCGGGTACAGCCGCGGACCCAGGGAGATGTTCCCTGCCGTGTGCGCCCGTTGTGGCAAGGATACCGAGGTTCCCTTCCAGCCCCGCGGCGACAAGCCTGTCTACTGCTCTGAATGCTACTCGCGGGAACGCGAAAGCTACGGGCGTCGTTACTAATGCATGTTGTAGCTCGCGATGGCGAGTCTATCGAAGAGTTGCTGGGACGCTTCAAGAGGGGCATGGTGCGGTCCGGCATCTTGAAGGATCTGAAGAAGCACCGCTTCTTCGTAGGCCCCGGCGAGCAGCGCCGGATGAAGGAGAAAGCAGCCGAGAGGAAGCGCAAACAGAGACAGCGTAAGTCAGACAACTGGCGTCTACGTCGCGGTCGTAGCAGTCGCTCTAGGTAAACAAGTAGGTATCGGCACACCAATGGGACTGCCGTGGTCGATAACCCGACAATAGGGTATCGACCACGGCAGTTTCTCTTTCTCCAATTGGACTCCATCTTCAACTTGCTGGTATTATTGCTCTCCGTTACCCTTTGCCCGTCTTCGCGTTTAATAAGCAGTTGCACTTATCCCGTTGGATAGCATACCGTTCAAGGAGAATTGATTGAGAAGACTCTGCCTGCTGTACGCAGTCGCCCTGACATGTTCGCTGGCGTTACTAGTGCCGGCCGTGAGCGCTGAGGATCCCCATTCCAACTTGGACCTTCCTCTCGACTACGATATCCCTGGCGGACACTTTTTTACCCAGGCAAATGGATACCCCCTGGGTACCAACCCCTCAGGCTACTCCGTCACCAACGAAGATGGTATTGCCTTCTGGGATGCCTACCAGCGGTTGGGAGGAGAGCATGTGCTAGGCTACCCCGTTACAAGACGTTTCATCTACGACGGCTTCGTAACTCAGGCTATGCAGAAGCTGGTGTTCCAGTGGAGACCCGACACCCAACAGGTCTGGTTTCTCAACACCTTCGATGCTTTACACGACAAGGGCGTAGATCAATGGCTGCTGGTCTATCGCCAGACGCCCAGCCCATTCGACACGAGCCCCGATACCGGTCTCACCTGGGAGCAGATCGTCCAGCGCCATCAGGCGTTCCTCGACCAGAACGAGGCCATCAAGGAGGTGTACTTCGCCGACCCGTCCCCGATCGAGCACTTCGGGCTGCCTGTGGCCTACGCCGATATGGGCAACTCCTTCGTGATCCGTTGCCAGCGGGCTACCTTCCAGTATTGGAAGGAGGATGTGCCATGGGCAAAGAAGGGGGATG
>JBMNNU010000374.1:0-3236 GCA_050942695.1 Chloroflexota bacterium | reverse complement strand
AAATATGCTTGGGACCGCTCTAAGATCAAAGGTGGCTGACCTTTAACCGCAAGAGCCGCGTTTATCCCTGCTATTAACCCCTGGCCTGCTGCCTCTTCGTAGCCTGAGGTACCGTTGATCTGTCCAGCAAGGTACAGGCCTGCTACTAATTTTGTTTCCAGCCAGGCCGTTATCTGGTTGGAAGGGATATAGTCATACTCAATTGCGTATCCCACCCTTACGATTTCGGCCTTAGCTAGAGCCGGCACGCTCCGCAGCATCTGCAACTGCACATCCTCGGGAAGGCTGGTGTTCGCCCCCTGCACGTATACCTCCCCGGTCTCCCACCCTTCCGGCTCCAAAAATAGTTGATGACGTTCTTTATGCGCAAAACGGACTATCTTGTCCTCGATAGAAGGACAGTAACGCGTCCCGATTCCCTCGATCACCCCGGAAAAGAGTGGGGCTCGGTCAAGGTTATCCCTGATTATCTGGTGGGTAGTCTCGTTTGTGTACACCAGGAAGCAGGGGAGCTGCTGCCTCCAAGGGATTTCTTCGCCCCTTGGATAGTAGGGGTTCGGTTTTGGAAACGGTCCTCTATCGACCTCCGGCGAGGTCCAATACCCGAAATGTAGGGGGGTTAAATGCCCCTGTATCAACTCCGTTTTCGAGAAATCTATAGTCCGAACATCTACACGGGGGGGAGTGCCGGTTTTCAGTCTCCCGAGGCGAAAGCCAAGATTCCGAAGGCTCTGAGACAACACTGTTGCCGCTTGCTCGCCTGAACGCCCGGCGGAATAGGCTTGATCCCCCACGATTACCCGCCCGGCCAAAGATGTACCGGTCGTAAGCACTACTGTCTTTCCAAAGTAGCGACGCCCAAGGCTCGTGACGACGCCGCACGCTCTCGAGTGCTGAGTGCTCAGTTCCGAGTTCTGGGTTCTGAGGTCTGTGTGCGCGGTCCTGAGTTCTGAGTCCTGAGTCCTTGTGCCTGATGCTTGTTGTCCATTGCCTGACGGCTGGTGGCTAACTGGCTCCACCAGCAGGCTATCGACCATGGCTTGCTTCAAGTCCAGACCGGGCTGGGTCTCGAGTGCCTTCTTCATCCTCAGATGGTATGCTGCTTTGTCGGCCTGGGCGCGAAGCGCCTGAACAGCCGGCCCTTTGCCAGTATTGAGAGTCCGGATATGGATGAAGGTGTCATCGATGGCGCGAGCCATCTCACCGCCAAGCGCGTCTATCTCTCGGACGAGATGCCCTTTTGCAGGCCCTCCTATTGAGGGGTTACATGGCATCAACCCGATGGTATCGAGATTCATTGTGAGTATGAGGGTGCGACAGCCCATTCGCGCCGCCGCTAAAGCGGCCTCACATCCTGCGTGCCCCGCCCCTATTACGATTACGTCGTATATTTCGTCCATGCTAAAAGTCTAACACGTAGCCCCGATTTTTGCCCTGGAACACCATCTTTGGTATCCTTGGAGCCAACAATCCTACACAATCCAGCCTCAAACACAAAGAGGTGCATCATGCATGTCGCAATCCTTGCCGGAGGCAGTGGTACCCGCCTCTGGCCTCTCAGTCGCAGTAAGCGACCCAAACAACTCCTCTCTTTGATAACCGAGAGAAGTTTGATACAGGACACGGTAGATCGTATCGGATCAATGGTGCCTTCGGACCAGATCTACATCGTGACCGAACAGTCGCACTCCGATGACATCAAGCTGCAGCTTCCGCAAATCCCAGGGCGGAACTTCGTGATCGAGCCGACTCGAAGGGGTACGGCGCCCGCCCTCGCACTTGCGACCCTTATCATCCAGCACGCTGCGCCGGATACGGTCATGGCATCGCTCCATTCCGATGCGGTGATAACTAATCCCGATGTGCTGCTGCAAGCCCTGAGAGTTGCTGAATCCGTCGCGGCCTCCAGCGATTACCTAGTAACCCTTGGA
Source organism: Chloroflexota bacterium (assembly GCA_050942695.1). GTDB lineage: Bacteria > Chloroflexota > UBA6077 > UBA6077 > UBA6077 > JBMNNU01. Next base: position 1,305 of record JBMNNU010000374.1, on the reverse strand, counting down.
GTGAAACCGACGGCGCCGGCCACCAACTACGGCTACATAGAGATGGCAGAGGTATTGGAGGGGCTAGGTACCGGGAAGGTTCACCGGGCAGCCCGTTTTGTGGAAAAACCCAACGACGAACGTGCCCAACAGTTTCTCCAGGCCGGCAACTATTTCTGGAACAGCGGGATCTTCATCTGGCGCGTTTCAGTCATCATGAAACTGTTCGAGCAGCTTATGCCTTCGTTATACCGCCACCTGATGGAGATCAAACCGTACCTTGGGACCGCGGACGAGGCCAGGGTTATCGCCGAGGTATACCCGCAGATGGAAAAGGAAACCATCGACTATGGGATCATGGAGAAAGCTCCTAAGGTAGCAATCGTTCCTACGAATTTGAACTGGTGCGACGTCGGGAGCTGGTCCGAGCTGATGGACGTCTCAGCCCCCAATCAGGGAAGCAATCTCGTCAAGGGAACCCATCTGGGCGTTGGGACCGAGAACTGCTTAGTGTTCGCCACAGATAAACCGGTGTTTACTATCGGTTTGAAAGATCTGGTTATCGTAGATACCGGTGACGCTCTCCTGGTCTCCACAAAGGAGAGGGCTAAGGAAGTAAAGACCATCGTCGAACAGCTCGAAAAGGACGATCAATTCAAGCATCTCTGCTAAAAAAAACGAGTGGCGAGCAGACAATGGATTGTCCACTCGCCACTCACCAACAAAAGCCATTAGCTCGCGGTGTTGACAGCCTGCTTGCCGCCGAATAGCCTCTTCCATCCGGCCTTCAGCTCTCCGTACTCCCACACTACCAGCAGCGATGCGGCTACAAAGATCGATGAGTATGTCCCAACGACGATACCGATGATCAATGCAAGCACGAAGTTCTGGATCGTAACCCCACCGAACATGTAGAGCGCTATGAGCACCAATAACGTGGTTATCGATGTGTTCAACGACCGCCCAATGGTCTGCATGATACTGTGGTTGACGATATTCTCTAGCCTATCGCCGGAGCGCCGCCCGTAGTTCTCCCGTATCCTGTCGAAAACCACGATGGTATCGTGTACCGAGAAACCGATTACCGTCATCACCGCAGTAATGAACAGGGAGTCTAGCTCGATATGGAACACCCTGCCAAGAATGGAGAAGGTTCCTAGCACAATCAGGGCGTCGTGGACCAGCGCGAGAACCGCGCAGGTGCCCCACCTGAATGAGTTCTTCACCCTGCGGAATGCGTAAGCTATGTAGAGCAAAATCCCCACGGAGGCAGCCGCTACGGCTATTATTGCGTTTCGCACTATCTCCGATGCGATAAGAGGTGAA